>JBDLIJ010000050.1:0-16780 GCA_039714935.1 Bacteroidota bacterium
GAAGTACCTGCGCAAGATGTCTGCTGAGTAGGCAGTAGGCAGTAAGCAGTAGGCTGATGGCTTTTATCCGGCACCCGATACCCGGCATCAATTAATCCCAAATTACTTACCTTTGCAAGTATGGCAGGTAACTCTATCGGACAAATATTTCGTTTTACTTCTTTTGGTGAATCACATGGACCGGTAATCGGAGGTGTGATCGATGGATGTCCGCCCGGCATTGCCCTGGACCTTGATCTCATCCTGAAAGATATGGCCCGAAGGCAGCCCGGAGGCCGCTTAACAACAAAAAGGAAAGAGGCAGACATCCCCCAGTTTTTATCAGGCTTAATTGATGATACGACCACTGGTGCGCCCATAGCTTTTATCATTCCTAATAGCGATGCCCGTCCTGAGGATTATGAATACCTGAAGGAGATGTACAGGCCTTCTCATGCTGATTATACCTATCATAAAAAATACGGAATTGATGACCATCGCCTGGTGCACCGTGCTTCTGCACGCGAGACGGCGGTCAGGGTTGTGGCAGGAGCCATTGCTAAGCAAGTGCTTGCAAAATCTGGCATTTTTATAGCCGGGATCACCAGCTGCATCGGGCACTATAATATCGATCATGATTACTCCTTTGCAGAGATGGAGCAGGCGGCTAAGTCTGCCATGCAATGTCCGGATAAGGAGCTGAGCAAGCAAATGCAAAGTTTCCTGAAGAC
Organism: Bacteroidota bacterium; assembly: GCA_039714935.1. GTDB lineage: Bacteria > Bacteroidota > Bacteroidia > Bacteroidales > B18-G4 > B18-G4. The sequence goes on from JBDLIJ010000050.1 coordinate 711, forward strand.
CATTAGAAAAGAAGGAGATAGCATAGGATGTGAAGTGCAGGGATGTATTACAGGTGTTCCTGCCGGCCTGGGCGAGCCGGTATTTAATAAGTTGCAGTCAGCCCTGGCTGCCGCAATGCTCAGTATCAATGCTGCCGTTGCCTTTGATTTTGGCTCAGGCCGTTATGCTGCCTGGATGAAAGGATCAGAATATAATGATCTGTTTACCCTTCATAACGGCCATATCCGCACGGCAACGAACAATTCAGGTGGCATACAGGCCGGCATCTCGAATGGAGAAGATATCCTGTTCAGGGTGATATTCAAGCCCATCCCCACCATTGGCAAAGTACAGAAAACCGTTAGCAGAGACGGAAAAGCTGTTAAGATCAAAGGAAAAGGCAGACATGACGTCTGCGCTGCCCCACGTGTTGTACCGGTAGTCGAAGCAATGGCAGCACTGGTTATTTCTGATCAGCTTTTGTTATCTAATAGCGTTCGGCTATAGTAGATATTCGTTCTTCTACTCTTCCAGCATCCCAACAACATGCTCAAACTTTCCATCCACCTCAGCAGGTACCACTCCAAGGATGTGTGCCATTAAGGGATAAAGATCTACATTATCAAAGGAGGGGTGGAGGTGGCCTTTTTTAAATGCCGGGCCTGTGGCGTAAAAGATGGCGTGCATGTCGGTATTGCGGTTGTCGTAGCCATGATCGCCATATGAGGGGCGTCGATCGTCCCTTTTTTCTTTCAGGCGCCAGGCACTGTCAGCACATACGATCAGGTCTGTGCAGCGTGGATGTGTTCCGTAATTGAGGCGTGCCGGGACCTCACCTGCTTTCCACACTTTAAAATGTTTTGCGGAAGAAAGCGCATCGTACAATGAGTCGAGACAGCCTTCTGCAGCCATGATATTATAATTGGGGTTATAGCCCTGCAGTTCTTTAAGCCAGCTTTCCCTGATATAATCTTCAAGGTATTCGGTACGATCGGGGTGCGAGGCCTGCATGCCATGGTCAGAGGTGAAGATAAGGTTGATCTCGCCGGCATGGGGGAGGGCGGCAATCTTTTTCGTGAAGACGCCCAGCAGACTGTCCTGGTACATGATTATCTCATTCGTTTCTTTCCCAAAGGGGCCGGCACTATGACCTGTCCAGTCAGGCTCATCCATGTACCACATGATAAGGTGGGGGCGTTTTTCTTCTGGCAGTTGCAGCCAGACAAGTACGGAGTCTATCCTTTGCTCATAGCTTACCGTATGATCATACGTCTTCCAGATCGAAGGATGTATGCCCTGTATGTCGGCTTCAGAACCCACCCAGAAGAAAGATGCGCTCATCACATCTTGCTTTTCAGCGGTCACCCAGATGGGCTCGCCACCATAGAAGTAACCATTTTCCACGGCTTCCCTGTCGCGGATGGCATAATACATATTGCTGTCGGGGTCCCAGAAGGAATTTAATACTATACCGTGATGATCAGGGTACAGCCCTGTGGCCATGGTGTAGTGATTGGGGAAGGTCTTGCTTGGGAAGGCAGGCTTCAAGGAGACCGCCTTCACACCTCCGGCAGCAATAGCATCCAGGTTGGGAGTGGGTATGCTGTCAGGGTAATCCCAGCGGAAGCCATCCATGGAGAGGACGACAAGGTAGGGTTGTTTAGCCTCTTCCTTATCACAGCAGGAAATAAACATGAATGGTATTGCAATCATCACTATTAGGACATAAAGGGCTTTTTTCATCTTACGTATATATTAATATTGGCTACAAAAATAAAAAAAAGCCGCCCGGTGAGGGACGGCTTTTGAAAGTATTCTTAAATACTTGCTGTTTGCGATTAGAAATTAACTTTCAGAGCGAAGTTGAAGTTACGTCCCCAACCCCAGAATCCTTTTTTGAAAGTATGTTCATAAGTGATATCACCATTTTCGCCTTCGATCTCATTAGCTCTGTCTTCTGCTTCAACAATGGCAACAGTGTTTAATGCATTGTAACAGTTTATATTCAGGTATGAATCTAAACCGGCAAACTGGAATGCCCATCCTAAACGTGCATTAAGTACACCATAAGAAGGCAGTTGCCATGCTTGCTCTCTGTCAAGTTCATTGGTCCTGTCTTCCAGTGAGTATCTCGCGTACAGTTGATCGTAGTACAGGTACTGTGCTCCAAAGTCAATAGTCTTGGCGATCTTAAAGTTTGCATTGAAACCAAGCTGTGTTTGTGGCTGATTATGAACTTTAAGGTCTTTCAGATACAGCGTACCCTGGCCAAGGCTTTCCTGTGTTGCGTCATCATAAAGGTCTGCAATTGGATCATTTGCATATTTCCAGTCACCAATAGCAGCTATACCACCAACGGTGAACCAGCGGTTAACATTATATTGTGCATCAAGCTCAACCCCTGTGTGTACTTCTTTCAGGTCTGAGATGAATGCATTGACCCAGTCACCATTTTCTGCCTGTAGTCCGGCAAGTTGTGAAATGTCATCCCAAATGCTATAATAAGCATTCAGATTTACTTTCAGGTTTCTGGCTGTATAGCCGTAACCAACCTCAGCGGAATAGATCTTTTCATTCTGCAGATCAGGATTTACATCATTCTTGAAATTAAGGAAATGGAACCTGAAGAATGGTACACGAGAATATGCTCCACCGTTGATAAATATATTATGGTGCTCATCAATATTGTAGTTAGCACCACCCTTGACATTCCATCCAAGGTTTGACAGGGTTTCGCTGATGTCAGGATTGTTCCCGGCAAATTCTTCGGTTACACCACTTTCCTGGTATGTTCTGTAATCTTTTCTTTTTGTCCAGGTATTTGAAACGGTACCACCAAAGAATGCTGATAACGGACCTGAAGCATATTCAATTTGGGCAAAAAGACCACTATATGTGACGATCCCGTCATTCCAATAAGCAATTTTATCACCAACCTTTGTTTCTCCAAACCTGCTGTCATACCAGTAGTCGCCTCCGATGAGGTCACGTACTTCACGATAGTGTTCGCCAATGTAATGCCTGCCGTCAATACCGCCGGTAAATGTTAAGTCGTCAGTAAGATCTTTGGTTAAGGTTGAAAGTATTCCCGTCCAGAAATGATTGTTTACCGAATTACGAATGATATGTTTTGATTGTCCTGCTTCATAGAATGTTGTGTCGCCGTCGTCCCCGATATTATGCCATTCTTCATTGGCATTATATTGAGCCATCAAATCCCAATTATAGTACCCACCCTCTGTTTGAGGTGGTTCGTACTTTGTATAATGTTTTTTACCACTCGCATCATATGCATTGAAACCCAGAGGACCAGATCCGCCACCGGTTCCAAATGATACATAGGCAGAGGTTGCCAGGAAGGTTTCATCATTGATATCCCAGTACCAGTTTAATGCCATTTGTGGTTTGTGGTAATAGTTAACGCGCTCATTCAGCATTTCGCCGCCGCGATATCCCCAGTTACGGGTATATTTCGGGCCATACTGTTCGTACATGTTTGAATCAAGCATGTAATAGCCGTCACGTTGTCCGTGTTGTTGAGGAGCACCAATGGCTGTGAAAACCAATTGATGATCATCATTAATTTCCTGGCTTATGGAAAGGAAATATGACCAGGCATCAACCCAGGTTGCGTCGATATATCCCTGTCCGAATGTTCTTGAACCAACAAAAGTGATAGCAGTACCGCTTTTGAGTTTTCCTGTAGAAAGCGAGATCATTGATTTAAAGCGTCCGAAACTGGTTGCACCTACTTCAAATGATCCTCCTTTTTTCATGTCGGTGGTTTTGGTAACAATATTGATTGTACCACCTACTGAGTTGATCGCAAGCTTTGAAGCTCCAAGTCCTCTCTGGATCTGAATTGTTCTGGTAGCATCACCTAATCCGGCCCAGTTTGACCAGTATACCCAGCCGTTCTCCATGTCGTTCACAGGAATACCGTTGATCATAACAGCAACATTCCTCTGGTCAAATCCACGAACATTGATACGTGAATCGCCATAACCACCACCTGTTTTTGTTGCATAAACGTTTGGTGTGTAGTTCATGACTTCCGGAAATTCCTGGCTTCCAAGATTTTCCTGAATGGTTTTTGAGTCAAGTGTGCTGACAGCCACTGGTGTCTTACGTCCAACGGCAACGTCAGCGATCACATTAACCTCCTGCAAGCCAATGGCAGAGGATTTCATGGTGATCACACCAAGGTCGGTAGTCTGTCCGTCCTCAACAGTAACAGGCATATTGACCTCTTCATAACCGACAAAACGAATTAACAAGTTGTGGGAACCTGCTGGTGCGTAAAATTCGAAACTCCCGTCCATGCCGGCAGTAGTCCCCATCGTTGTCCCTTCAATGGCTGCGGTTGCACCGAGTAAGGGTTCATCGGTGTCTGCATCTGCAATAACACCTTGTATCGTACCCTGTGCAATTACAGCACCAGATAGCAGCATAAAGGCCGCCATCAATAGAATTTGGTAAACTTTTCTCATAATAAATGAAATTTTGGTTTAAGGTTAGTTAATAAGTAGATTTTAACGTAAATATATCCAGTTATAATAAGGTGTATGTTAAAAGAATGTTAACATTATCAACAGTATGCCACTCCATATTTAATTATGTATTTATAATGAATACTTTAGATGTTGATATCTTGTTTAAAACAAAAGGATTTAGAATGAGTCTAAATTGCGTGAGGGTTTTGGCATGAAAACTTTGTTGGCAGTTGGCAGTAGGCAGTTGGCAGTATGCAGTATGCAGTAGGCAGTAGGCTGTATGCAGTATGCAGTATGCAGTATGCTGTAGGCATCCATAATCATTTTCCGAGGACTAGAAACGGAGTTTAAGCCCGACGCTCATGGTTCTCCCAAAACCCCAGAAGCCTGTGAAGCTCTGACCGTCAAGGCCTCTCATGATGTGTGTGGAATTCAGGATATTCAGCATGCTCATATTGGCTGTGGCATCCTGTGAGAACATCTTAAAATCAATGGTAAAGTGTGCATCAAGCAGATGATAGGATGGGATACGAAACGACTGATTCCTGTAGTTAGGGTCATTTCTGTCTTCAGGATCAAAGTCGGCGTACAGCCGGTCATAATACACCCAGTTCACACCCAGGGTGAAATGTTCCAGAAAATGATAGTTTCCGTTCAGGCCCATTTGAGTCTGCGGTGCGTCGCCAACATACAAGCCATCAGCATAAACATTTTTGGTGTCCTGTAGCACATTGTTGTTATCATATATCTCAGCCTTTACATCATTCTTCCATTGCCATTTACCCAATGAAAGCAACCCACCAAGGATAATGTTCTTGTTGAGACGCTGGTTTAGTTCGAGTTCAATGCCTATATGTTTTGCATCCAGCCCCCTGATGAGGACCGGGGGCAGAAACTGATTATACTCATTCGCCAGGAAGGATTTGTCTTCCCAATATGTATAATAAGCATTTATGCGTATCCTGCTTTTATCGTACGACAAGCCATATCCTGCTTCAGCTGAGGTAATCTTTTCGTTGGCAATCTCTTCAGAAACCTGGTTGGTATAATTGCCAAACACGAATTTGTAATATGGTATCCTGGAAAAATATCCGGCATTGGCATAGAGGTGATGAAATTCGTTGATGTTGAAGTTAAGGCCTCCTTTGATGTCGAAGCCGGCCAGGCCAACTGTTTCGCTCCATGGGTCCTCAACATAATTATAATGATCAACACGCCTGTACCAGTTTTGTGAAACGGATCCGGCCATGAAAGCATGCCATCGCCCGGCTGTATAGTCAGCCTGGGCGAAAAGGTTGATATAATGGATGAGTGCACCGTTGTCAACTTTTATAACATCACCGGTATGTTTGACCTGATCTCTGCCGGCATGTCCGGCCAGCGACCAGGCATAATCATCAATATAAAAATCACCTCCCAGCAGATCGCGTACCTTTTGCTGCAGGGTAGATTGGAAGTAACGATAGTGGATGCCGCTGCTAAGCTTGAAGTGATCAGAGAATTCATGGTCAAAGGTCGATAGCAGGCCGGTCCAGATGTGGGATGCCAGGAAGTCGGTTTGTATGTTTTTTGAAAAACCGCTTACGCTTTCACCTGTGGCCAGGGTAAAGGTGTCAGTGTGATTTGCATTGTTCTCATAGATGGCATCCCAGTTGATTTGCCCGATAGGACCTCGGTAATCCCAAATGCTTTTGTTAGTCATGAAGTTATCAGACCATTTTCCTCCTCCGTATCCGTACGAAAAGTAGGCTGCTGTGGCTATTAATGAGCGCTCACTGACCTGCCAGTAATGGTTAAGGCTGAGGTGTGGCTTATGGTAGAAATTCTCTGAGCTGTTGTTCACTTCACCTTTATAAACTCCCCAATCCTTATTATACCGGAGACCATGCTTATCTATCTCCTGCTGTGTCAGCATAAAGTTTCGCTGGCCATGCACTTCGGGGTTACCCAGGCCAATGAAGACCAGCTTGTGTTTATCATTGAATTCTTTGGCGATGGATAGGAAATATCCCCATCCGTTGACATCCGTAGCATCTACATATCCGGGACCACGGACATGCGATCCCCGGAAGGAGACAGCCATGCCATTATCAAGTTTTCCTGTATTATAGTTAAAGTTGAATTTGCTGTTACCGTAGCTCGTAAGGGCGTATCCGATGCTGCCGCCACTTTCCTGTTCTGTAGTTCTTGTAATGATATTAATGGACCCGCCAACGGAGTTCATGGCGGCAGGGGAGGCACTCAGTCCGCGCTGCACCTGTATATGCGCCGTGGCATCAGCCAGGCCAAGCCAGTTATTCCAGTACACCAGCCCGTTTTCTACGGATGAAATGGGAACCCCATTGAGTAGCAGTGTTAAGTTTTCCTGCTTAAATCCCCGAATATTTACTGCTGCATCACCACTTCCTCCACCTGTTCGGGTGGCATATACCCCCGGAACCATTTTCATCACTTCCGGCAAAGGCTCATCGCCAAGCCGGGTTTCAATTGTTTCAGCATTGATCGTCGATACACTCAGAGGTGATTTACGGTCGACGGCCACAGAGGAGATCACAGTGATCTCACTAAGCCCGATTATCTCCGGTGTAAGGAAAATACGGCCAAGATCGAATAACTCCTGATCCTTGATGCTCACTTCCTGTATCATGGTGGCATAGCCAAGCATGCTGATCTTTATTTCATGAGAACCAGGCGATAGCTGTAAGCTAAATGTACCCATTGTATTGGTGGAGGTGCCAACCAGCTTTTCCTGCTTGCTAATGTTAACTCCGTAAAGGGCTTCCCCCGTAATTTTATCTAAAATAGTTCCTGTGAGGGTTCCCTGGCCTGATAGTTGCGTAATTGTAAAACTTAAGGCCAGAACAAACAATGTCTTTAATCTGTTGATCATAATTCAATACTCCCAATCTTTAATAATCATTAATCAATAGCCTGCCTGCCGGTTTACCAGCCAAAGGCTGGCAGGCAGGGATTTTATCACTCAAAACGTTTCGGGGAAATAAAAAAACCCCGATTGGTTTCCGGGGCGTATGATGGTACAGGAGATACATAAATGAGAAACAGCAAAAGCCGTAGCCATTCATTCTTTCTTCTACCATCCAGACTATACTGTCGGCACCGGAATTTCACCGGTTCAGCCCCGAGCACTCGGGGGTCGCGGACTTTCACCGCCGGTCGGGAATTTCACCCTGCCCCAAAGAAAGCGTTCATTCGAACGGGGCAAATGTAGATTAAATTTTGAATTTTGAGGGTTAAATTTTAAATTAATTCGGATTTCGAATATCTTACAGAATTTTCTTAATCAGCCTCAACTGATGGGTGTACTTTCCACTTTCCTCATTGTAGATACCCTGATGATCGACTTTGTCGATACGCACATGTCCGTGGGCATGCATGACACGGCCTTGCGTCATGAGGATGCCTGTGTGTCTGATCATTCCTTCTTCATCGTCAAAGAAAAGCAAATCTCCGGGCCTGGCATCTGAAATAAAGCTGATGGTTTCGCCCTGTGTGGCTTGTTGTGTCGCATCTCGTAATAGCTGTACCCCGGAAATCTTATATGCCATCTGGGTGAAGCCGGAGCAGTCAATTCCGAAAGGCGATCTTCCACCCCATGCAAAGGGTGCATGATGGTACATAACTGCCATTTCAACGACTTTATCCCTGTTGCTTTTCTGTGGGATGGCATCCGTATCCCCTTCAAAGAAGAATTCATTGTCGCCGGCAGAGAAAGTCTTGTCTTTGAGACCATGGAAGGAACTGCCGATAAGGATAGGAAAATAATATTGATGGCTTCTGTTTTCGATGAGTTGCACTACTTCGGTGCTGACGCGACAGGGGAGATCCTGTAAACGACTGAACTCTTCCTCGCTGACCTCATATACTGAGGATCTGTGTATCCAGCCCTCATAATTATCAAAAATGATTCTGATATGCAGCCAATCCCCGATATTTTCAAGTATAGCGTATAGCTCACCAAATAACAATTGTGTACACATCTCTGAACGATAGGAAGGTTCAGAGCGAACGGGAATGAGGCTGTTATGACAAAACCCGAAAGACATAGAACGAATGTATAAAATAATTACATGCATGGTGGCAGAAATCGATAAAACTTGAAAATTTGCTATTTTCGCACTAGAAACAGATCCCAATGAAAAAGTTTTTCCTGTTTATACGAAATCATTATCAGCAAATCTTTAAAGGTTTTCTTTTTGTCCTGGCGGTAGCTATTCTTGTGTGGATATTTCCGAAAGAGGGGAAGTTCAAATATGAATTCTCCAAAGGCAAACCCTGGTTGCATGAGGACCTTTATGCACCTTATAATTTTGCCATCGATAAGCTGCCTGGCGAGCTTGAGCAGGAAAAGCAGGAAGCCATCCGGGATTTACCATATTATTTCCGGTATAAAAGCACTGACAGCATCCAGTTGGAAAAGATACTTGAACCGGAATTTGATCAGCATTTTGCTTTATCAGTACCTGATTCGTTGAACAATACTGACTATCGTCAGCGTACCCTTGAGGTATTACAACAGATACAGTATGATTTTCACAGGCGTGGGATTCTGGATATGGTACCCGAAATTGAGCATCTTCCTCCTGATTACCCCGTTGTTGTGATCAAAGAGAATATAGCTGAGGAATTTGATCTGGAAGACCTGCTTACCCTTCCACGGGCATACACATTGATGCAAGCGCGTTTGGATAGCACACAAGGTGTAGATGTAGAGCTCATATCCTCACTGTTAGTGAGATTGCTTGAGCAGAATATTGTCTTTGATGCTGAGAAAACTGCGCTGGAGAGGGAAGCTGTGATCGCTTCGGTATCTCCTGCTTATGGGCTTGTTCAGGAGGGGGAGCGCATTATCAGCAAAGGAGAAGTTGTGAATAAGGACCGCTTTATGGTGCTGAGCTCATTGCGGGCAAATTATGAGGAAGACCTTGGGGGGACTGACACTTTTTATGCAATTTTGCTGGGACAAATACTGCTGATAGGGATATCTATCACTGTTTTATTGCTATTTCTTGTGTTTTTTAAAAGGGAAGTCCTTACCGACAATCGCAAGATAGTGCTGATATTGATGGTGATCATCCTGATAACATTACTTACCAGCCTTACATTAAAAATAGATCCCGGATTCCTTTACCTGGTGCCTATTTGTATGGTACCCATTATGATCAGTGCCTTTTTTGATACGCGATTATCCCTGTACGTATATCTCATTACCATTATTATCCTGGGATTTCTGGTGCCAAACAGCTTTGAGTTTATCTTCCTTCAGCTAATTGCAGGTATCATCGCCATCATGAATGTTGCGAACCTGCAGCGAAGAAGCCAGTTTTTTATTACTTCCGTCTGGATATTTGTAACATATTCAATGCTATATTTCGGACTCACGCTGATCCGAGAAGGAAATGTACAGGATATAGACCCGATCATGTTCGCATTATTTGGTGGAAGCGCTGTACTTACCCTGTTTTCTTATCCTCTGATCTACATCTTCGAAAAGCTCTTTGGTTTTATTACGGATGTCACCCTGGTTGAATTGTCGAATACAAACAATAAATTATTGCGTGAGCTATCACTCAAGGCACCGGGAACATTTCAGCATTCACTCCAGGTGGCTAACCTGGCAGAAGATGCTGTCTTCGTGATCGGCGGGAATGCCTTGCTGGTGCGGACAGGTGCATTGTATCATGACATAGGGAAAATGGATATGCCAATGTATTTCATTGAAAACCAGGCTACAGGAGTTAATCCGCATGATGACCTTACGAATGAAGAGAGCGCCAGGATCATCATTGAGCATGTGATCAAAGGCATCGAAAAAGCGAAAAAGCATAAATTGCCTGAGCAGATCATCGACTTCATCCGTACACATCACGGGTCAAGAAAGGTAGAGTATTTTTATACGATGCAAATGAAGGATAATCCTGACGAAGAGATAGATGAAACGGAATTTACTTATCCCGGTCCGGTGCCATTTTCAAAAGAGACTGCCGTTGTGATGATGGCAGATGCTGTAGAAGCAGCCTCCCGCAGTCTCGGAGCCCCGGATGAAGAACGGATTAATGCGCTGGTTGACAAAATTATTGATCGACAGATGGAAACCGGGCAATTCATCAATGCTGATATCACACTGAAAGATATAACCAGAATACGCAAACTCTTTAAGAAAAAACTGATGACCATTTATCATGTCAGGATAGAGTACCCGGAGATAGGTTCATAGTGTCCTGTGCCCCCGGCCCTTCATTGAAAAGCAGATCAATGATACTCAGGTCGGGAATGAAGCCATGACGTTCTTCAAAGACTTGATGGTAGGGTTTAAACAGAGCGGGGACAGGATTGATTTTCGGAGAGTACGCGTTTCGCAGGTCTTCTATCCCCTCAGCATGGTGCAGAAACTCTTTAGTAAGAATTAATTCCACTTCAATTCCCAGCATCCTGCAGATACTGGTGCTTAGTTCAAGGTTAAAGTCCAGCAGAAAACGGTACCTTTTTTCATAAAAAGGTATTATTTCATCCTTGTAATACAGGAAAAATGGTGAATTACTATAGGCTGCATCAATAGTGCGCCAATGTAATCTCTGCCAGGGTTCATCATAAAAGATCTCTATATCACAGGTTTTGGTTTTATGCCCACTGATCTTTTTTACCGGAATACTCAGAGGAATGATGCCATTGGCGGTAATCACCTTACACCTGTTGCGGTATGTTTGTTTCGGAAATGACTCATGTGCTTCTATAAGCACCTTGCCGGCTCTCATGGCTGCTTCCACCCACGAAACAGGAGGCAGGTAGGCAGTTGAAAGCAGAATAGTATTTTTAGAAGCTTGCATTGAAGCAAAAATAAAAAAAAAGAGGCCAAAAGCCTCTTTATAATTTCCACACCCGACACCCGGTATCTGATACCCGGTATCTGGTACCTGTTCTCTGTTACGCCTCTTTCTTCTGACCTAAAAGAACGTCTTCGATCACTTCTTTAAATGTTTCTTTTGGAAGTGCTCCCTGTGCCATTTGTGGCTGTCCGTCTTTGGGACAGAAAAGGAGTGAAGGGATGCTGCGGATGCCAAAAGCACCAGCCAGCTCACGTTCTGCTTCTGTATCAATTTTGTAGATGTTGATCTTGCCTTTGTATTCTTCAGCAAGTTCTTCAAGTATGGGTGCCACCATTTTGCATGGCTGACACCAGTCTGCATAGAAGTCGATAATACAAGGCATTTCGCCTTCAAATTTCCATTCTTTATTCTGCTCGAAATTAAATACTTTTTGCAGAAAGGTTTCTTTTGTTAAATGTTCCATCAATCTTATACTTTAATTATTTGTGTTATATTATTTTCCAGCTTCCGGCTTTAGCAGGAAGTCATCAATAGCGCTTTTAAAGGTTTCTTTTGGTAAGGCACCTGTCGACATCTGAGGCTGTCCTTTCATAGGAATGAAGAGCACTGCAGGGATACTGCGAATGCCAAATACGGAGGCAAGCTCACGTTCAACCTGTGTGTCTACCTTATATATGTATAGCTGTCCTTTATACTCTTCCGCCAATTCATCCATGATGGGAGCGATCAGTTTGCAAGGTTTACACCAATCAGCATAGAAATCAATGATGGCAGGCTTGTCTCCAATATATATCCACTCTTCTTTGTTGCTTTCAAAATCCATCACCCTTTCAATGAACATGTCTTTATTCATATGAATGGTCTTGCCCTCTGCTACATCATGTTTCTCTGGTTTTGCAGGTTGCTCATTCTCTGTTTTTGCAGATTGGTCATTCTCTGTTTTTGCAGATTGGTCATTTTGTGCTTTTGTTTCTGTTGAATTACTGCAACTTACTGCCACTATGGCTGCAAGGAGTAATAATAGTCTTCTGAGGTTTTTCATTTTATTATCTTTATTTAATTGATTTGCAAAAATAATCAAATATTTATAAATCGCAATAGTATCACTTTTTCGTATCTTTGTCAAGAATTATTCCAAACGGAAAAATTGTCAGAATTGTCATGAAAAATTTATTTGTAAAAATTGATGTCGATAGGTTTCAACATGATTTCAAGACGGAGGAGCAATGCTTGAAGTTTCTTTCAGACACGAAATGGAACAATGGGTTTAAGTGCCGGAAATGCGGTCATACTAACTATTGTAAGGGCAAGAAGCCATACTCGCGCCGCTGTACCCGCTGCAAATCTGAAGAGTCAGCAACGGCTCATACAGTTTTTCACGCATGTAAATTTCCTCTAACATCAGCTTTCGAACTTATGTTTCACGTCTGTCAAATGCCTGACATTTCTTCCTATGAGCTGTCACGATTGCTTAAAACGAGGCAGATGACATGCTGGAGATTCAAAAAGAAACTGGTAGAGTGCCTTGATACCAACGATAGCCTGATGCTGTCGCCCCTTACCTTAGAATTGTAATATGAGCTTTTGTTGAATTTTATCAGCGCCATTACATATCTCAAGCAAATATATTCCGGCAGGAAGTTCAGAAACATCAATCCGCACTTGATTATCCCCATTTTTGGACATAATCTCTTTCCTGATCTGGATTATTCCATTCATGTTACATATGGAAATCTCAGTATGTGATTCATTTTTCGATACCCATGACAAATTGACTTGATCTGTGGCTGGATTCGGGAATACCTGTATATCCTTATGCAGTTTATTTTCTTGCAGTGAAACGAGGTCAGTTTCATAAAATGCTTCCCATCCGGGAGCTGTTATGGTATAGTTGCTTGAAAAAGTTACAAACATTTTCCCGGAAGGAGAGGTGACAGGGTCGGGTATTATATCTCCTGAGTATTCTGCCAGGAGGAAATTTGTTTCAGGATCAAATACTTTTACCAGGTCGAAGGCTTCTTCTGTGTTAAATGATGTAAAATAGATAGTTACTTCAGAGGCCCCCGGAGGTTCAATGGACCACATGCAGATACTGCTATTATGGTAATTCTGCGGACCGCTGCCATCTGAGAGGATGTCCGTTTGGTTGGTCATGTTTGTCATCTGGTTGCAATAAACAGGTATTTCACAAGTATAGCTGAGGAGCCACCCCGGAGCAGTTCCAATGGCATCAGTGTTAAATGTGATCAGTATTTTATCACTACTTGAAGTGATATTATCAGGAATGTCGGGTCCCTGAAAGGTACCAAGAAGCGGGGCAGAAGTAGTATCGCCATCGTATATATTAATAACATCTCCATTTGCAGTGTTAAAGTGAAGAAATTCCAGCGTAATATTATTCACAGAATCTTCCGGTTCTATCATCCAGCTACAGTCTGCATCAGAAAGATAGTCGTTTACCGGGCCACTTCCGTCATCTATAGTGCCATCGGTAGCATTCAGGGTTTTATCTCCCTGGCAGTAGTATGGATAGCTATAGAGATTCGTATCGGGATAAGCGTTGATGACCACTTCCTGAGCAAGGTTGAAATTTGATCCGCCGGGTGTGAGGTCATCCGTATAAAAGTAGCCATCGTACGAGCCACCCCACCCCCAGTTAAAATGATAATAATTACCGGCCTGATACCCGTCACATACAAAAGCATGTCCATTGATATTCGGAACTGACCACCCGGCATAATACATTGGTATCTTTCTGTCGAGGTGTGATATCAGTAAGCTGTCCCAGTCCATACTGGTACTGTCGCGGTAAGCATAAATCGTTGATGGGTCATATTTGAAAAAGGTACGCAGGGCATAGGCGGCTTTATGGTTGTACATGCCCGATCCGTTGGGACCGTAAACCATGTCGCATGCAATACCCAGGTGGTGTAATAATAGTGCTACGGCAAGATTGCTCTTATCCAGTGCTGTTGCCATCTTGTCCCATTCATAGATTGTATTTTCAAAGTCGCCTGTGAGGTTGCCATAAGGTGGACAAGAATATGTATATGATCCTGTTCCTGTTTCCGGCCACCTGAAATAATTTACTACCTGCCCGAGGGCAGTAGCCACACATCCGGCATAGCAATGACCTCCGGGCCCGGCCGGATCTGCCGGACACATTTCGTTGTAATACTGACCCTGATTCCACTGTGTAGTGAGTAATGGTTCTACATCTTTCTCATATCTAAGTGGTATAAGCAGGGATAGCTCGTTGGAGATGAGCCGTTTCCACATCTGCTTAATATCCCATGAAGCAGTAACTTGCTCATCAATCGCATATTTTATCTGCAATTTGTATTGCTGAAGCCAGGCAGAGAGCTGGGGTGGCAGGCCTGAGCCTGTATACTCTCCCCTCAGGGAGTATCCTATAACCGGCCTGACATTATCAGTACCTGAAACAAAAACAAATCCTCCATCCTCGATATTTATTGCATATATAAGGATTGCTCCATTTTCTTTAAGGGCGAATGTGTTTTTTATGCTTATATCATGATGAGAAACAGCTTCATACTGATGTATGCGTTCATAGTAAAAGTTGACAGCAACTTTCATCGCGCTGCCTTTGTCTGTTTCACCGGCAAGTATGCTTAAGCTGAAGTAGCATAGAAGAAAAAGGGTAGAGATTTTTTTCATAAGAATGGATTCAATTATTCATAGCTTTCTCAAAAGTAATGAATTTTATCCATGATTATGTAGGTAGGTATAAGCAAAAAAAAGGAGAAACCTGATAGCAGGTTTCTCCTTTTGGTCAGCAATGACCGGAAATAATATATAAATTATTTAATAATAACCTTTTTATTTACTGATCCATCAGCACTGCTGAGGTTCAGGATATAGATTCCTTTTGCAAAGTTTGAAACATCAATGCTGTTATTGATATTTCCTGAAACATTGCTGAGTGTGTTGGCATAAACT
Source organism: Bacteroidota bacterium (assembly GCA_039714935.1). Classification (GTDB taxonomy): domain Bacteria; phylum Bacteroidota; class Bacteroidia; order Bacteroidales; family B18-G4; genus B18-G4. Next base: position 15,989 of record JBDLIJ010000050.1, read on the forward strand.
GCTTCGCCGGTAACATTAACAAGGCGCATTTCAACTGACTGTTGCTGGTCAAGCCTGAAGTTTACATTTAACACACCATTTGTGGGATTTGGAAAGACGTCTAATTGCGTAAAAGTATCCTCTTCTTTAACACCTACATTCGTAATTTCATATGAAATTTCCCATCCCGGGGCGTTAAAGGTTGAATTTGAACTAAACGCCAGGAATACGCTTCCGTTTACACAGGTAAAAGGTCCCGGAATATCATCACCGCTGAAAGTGCCAAGATTTGTGTTGCCATCATAAATTATCAATGCGTCATGATCTTCTTCGGTGTCGAAATAGTTAAATATTACGGTGATCTCTGTTGCGTAGGGAGGTTCGATTTTATACATACATGTGGTTCCCGGGGCATAGTTAAATGATCCGCTTCCGTCGTCAAAAGTTCCTATTGGGTCAGTATATATAATGGGGCTTCCAACGCAATAGCTGGGATAATCAGAATAAAATTCTGCTTTAAATCCACTGCCACTTCCTGAACCATCAGTTGTAAGTGTGATGAATAGCTTATTGCCTGTACTGGTAAATTGTGGAGGGAGGGTGCTTCCTGTATATTCACCGAGCATAGTTGCCGTGGCATCTTCACCATCATAGATCCTGAGATAATCACCTGAGCCAAGGTCGAGGTCGATAAAATACAGTGTGATATCCGTAATTGAATCTTCTTCGGTTTGAGGATCAAGAAGCCAGCTGGCATCAAGGTTTGGCAAATAATCATCCAGCGGGCCGCTGCCATCCATAAACTGTCCTGAA
>JBDLIJ010000051.1:0-16748 GCA_039714935.1 Bacteroidota bacterium
GAGAAGTTTCCATCAGGGATTTCGCTTCCATAGTTCACTTCCAGAATAATGTCAGGGATATCCATAAACGAAGTAAGATAATCTGACATTGAGAATGCTAAGCTGCCAATATGATCTCCGGGATGATATGCAAGTGAGAAAAATCCAATCAGGCCATCAAGAAATAACTTTCCATTGTTATCCAGGGCAATGGCAAACTTTTCCTTATTCAGTGTGAGCAATCCATCACTTCTCAACTTGTTGGCTGTATAATAATCAAAAGTACTCAGAGCGTCTGATAGTCCATATTGCTGGGCAGTGAGGTTCGGGAAGATAATGGAGAGCTTATAATTCCCATCACGACTGCTAAGTAAGCCCGGGTTCTTCCCGATTGCATAAAGATCAAAAGAAGTTGCAGTATACGTATTCCCCATCCCAAGACTACGCGCGTCAGTCACACCAAAAGAGCCATATTGGGCACGCATGGACACTGAAGCCAACATAAGCATGATCAGAAAACCAATTTGTCTGTACATATAGCTCGTTCGTATGATTTGCGACTAATCGATTAACAAAATTAATGATAAATAATTAGCTGCCTCTGAGTTTGCTTTTGTAAAGATATTAGCACCTCATTGTTAAGAACAAATTGAATGTACCCATTTTACAGCTGCAAAATGTCATTATTTTTACTGAAGAATAAAAAATGAACATTCGTTTTATGCATTTGTTCATAAACTTGATTTCAGTAATAATCAATATGGTATTTAAATGAAACAACAACTCAATAAACTTCTTCACCCGGGGCTATTATTGCTTTTCGCGGGCTTAGTATTTGTCTCCTGCAGCAAATATCCGACATATACTGTGAATACCAGCGATATGGACATGGTGTGGACCAATTATAGCGAATCAACTGAATTTGCTGAATTCAAAACCTATTATATCCCTGACACCATACTTATTGATAGTACAGCTTCTGATGATGAGAAAGAATATTTCCAGGAGTATTATGAATCTATTATGGAAGAAATTAATTCGAATATGCTGGAACTGAATTATGTGAGGGTGGATTCTTCTGAAAGTCCTGATATCGGGATGGGCGTGTCAATCATTACACGTACAACCCATGTGATCTCATACAGTTACTGGTATTATTATCCGCCATACTGGGGATGGCCGGGTTATGGATATTATTATCCGTGGGGAACATACCTGGGCTCCTATGAGGAAGGAGCACTGATCATTGATATGGCAAACCTGAAAGATATCGATCATACGAATAGCAGGATCAATGCCATGTGGGCGGCACTCATCGGGGGTGTGCTTACAAAAAATGACAATCCCTGGGTTTCCCAGCGATTAATTAATGGAATTGACCAGGCTTTTACTCAGTCTGCTTATCTTGGAACAGAATAATAAGCATATCCTAATCAGAAAAAATTATAAGCATGAAAAAATATTTCCTTATCAGCATGATCGCTCTTTTCGCAGTGTTCCTGACCAGTACTGCTGATGCTCAAATGGAAACTCACTGGGATCTTCAATGGAACATTTCGGTTCCTGCCAGTGATTTTAAAGAATTTATAGATGAAACCAGTGTTCGCGGGATAGAGTTTGGAGGAAGCTATCACTTCGAAACCAATGTAACGCTGGGTGCAGCTATTGGTTACGGTGCTTTCTTTAAGAAAACGGGGAGACTAACCGTTAATTACGAAAACAACACCTTAACTTCCATACATTTCAGAGACCTGTATAGCTATTATTTTCTTGCAGAAGGAGGCTATGCCTATCAATCTGACTTTTTTATGACTCCATACGCACGCGTAGGCATTGGTGCTTTTTATACAGAGCAGATTACCCAGCTTGGTTTATTGTATTGGAAAGATGAGAGCTGGGACTTTGGCATACGCCCCGAACTTGGAGTACTGATAGAAGTGCCCGACTCTGGTGTTGGATTTATCGTAAATGCCAAATATAATACTGTCTTTAACTATGGCAATGATCTGGAAAACCTGAACTACCTGGCCTTTGGGCTTGGCTTCATCTTTGGGTTTTAACTTCCCAGGCTTGCTACCATGATCGCTTTGATGGTATGCAGCCTGTTTTCAGCTTCATCAAAAACAATGGAAGCTTCAGATTCAAATACATCGTCGGTAACTTCCATGGCTTCTACGCCAAATTTCTTATAAATCTCCTCACCTACATTCGTTTCCCTGTTATGGAATGATGGCAGACAGTGAAGGAATTTAGTATGAGGATTATTGGTCTTCTGCATCAGCTCTTTGTTGATCTGATACGGCATCATCATATTAATTCTTCTTTCGAACTCTGAATCGGGTTCACCCATCGACACCCAAACATCTGTATAAAGGAAGTCAGCTCCATTTACTGCCTTATCAGCATCCTCAGTGATCAGAATTTTAGCACCCGTCTCTTCAGCTATCTCTTCGCATTGTTTCACAAGCTCATCAGTTGGATGGAATTCTTTCGGTGCCGCGGCGCGGAAGTCCATACCCATTTTGGCGGCACCCACCATCAATGAGTTGCCCATATTGTTACGGGCGTCGCCGAGGTAGCAGAATGATATCTGGTGTAATGGCTTATCACTATGCTCCATCATGGTAAGAAAGTCGGCAAGAATTTGTGTGGGGTGGTATTCGTTGGTCAGGCCATTCCAAACAGGAACTCCTGCATAGGCACCAAGCTCTTCAACGATATCCTGGCCAAAGCCGCGGTATTCAATCCCGTCATACATACGGCCCAGCACACGTGCAGTGTCTTTCATGCTTTCCTTTTTTCCGATCTGTGTTCCCGAAGGCCCTAAATAGGATACCTGTGCACCCTGGTCGAAAGCTGCAACTTCAAAAGCACAACGTGTACGTGTAGAAGCCTTTTCAAAGATCAGGGCAATGTTTTTTCCTTTCAGACGCTGTTGCTCTGTGCCTGCATATTTAGCTTTTTTAAGATCCATGGAAAGATCGAGGAGAAATTTGATCTCTTTCGGGCTGAAGTCAAGAAGCTTCAAAAAATTTCTGTTTCTGAGATTGAATGACATTTTTTATAGGTTCAGGGTTTAAGGTGCAAGGTACAGGGCAGGTAATTGCATTACAAACTGCACAATGTGCTTTGCACTTAATTTGTTTAGTGAACGCAAAATTAGAAAAAAAATCACTCAAAAATGAAAACTTCCATCTAACTCAAAACTCAACATTCAAAACTTAAAATTATATTTGTGGATGCTTATAATCGACGACATCATGGTTTCCGATGACCTGTACCAGGTCAAATTTGTTTGCCCTGTTAATAAATGCAAGGGCGCCTGTTGCGTAGAAGGTGATGCCGGGGCTCCGCTGGAGGAAGAAGAAATATCACTGATTGAAGACCATATAGAAGCCATCATGGAATACATGATCCCTGACGGTATTGAAACAGTGGAGCAGAGTGGCGTTTTTGATTATGATATGGAGGGCGTTTATGTTACCCCCCTGATCAGGGGTGGAGATTGTGCCTTTATTAATTTTACGGATGGGATAGCCTGGTGTGCTATTGAGAAGGCCTACCAGGAAGGGAAAATTCCTTTCAGAAAACCAATTTCATGTCATCTATATCCGGTCAGACTGACGAAAGTAGGTCGGTATGAAGCCGTAAACTATCATCGATGGCAGATCTGTGATGTTGCCCTTAAACAAGGATCCCGGGAAGGTATTCCCCTTTATGCATTTCTTAAGGATGCTTTGGTTCGAAAATACGGTGAAAGCTGGTATGAGAAACTGGAAGCAGAAATCGAACATCGAACATCGAGTATCGAACATGGAACATCGAAATTCGACAATTGACAATTGACAATTAATAAGGACTATTCTCCCTCATTTGCAGATTCAGCCACAGCCATGCCGGCAAGCTCTTTGTCAATATGGAACAAGCCACCTTTCTCACCTTCGGAAAGCTTGAATTTATCAAGTATACTTCTTGCCAGGCTCTCTTCTTCTATTTGCTCCATGACAAACCACTGTAGAAAATTCAGGGTGGTGAAATCTTTTTCCTGCATTGCGACTTCAACAAGATTATTGATCAAGCTGGTTACCAGGATCTCATGCTCGAGAACTTTTGCAAATACCTGTTGCAATGAATCAAATTCAGCAGCTGGTTCTTCCAAAGCCAGTACCCTGGCGTGACCACCACGGTCATTCACATATTGGAGAAGCTTTATAGCATGATCACGCTCTTCTGTTGCATGGTCAAATAAAAAGACCGCAGCACCGGCAAAGCCGTTCACTTCACACCACGATGCCATCGAAAGATATAATCTGGATGATTCTTCTTCGGCTTTAATTTGTTCTATAATTGCCCTTTCGAGTTTTTCAGATAACATAAACAAATAGTTTTCAGGTTAAGTATACTAGTTTATACAAAGATATGAATTTGTTAAAACTTAAAACTTCGAACTTCAAACTTCTATTAGCTTTTCAGCGCTTCCGCACCACTCACAATCTCCAGGATCTCATTGGTAATGGCAGCCTGACGAGCTTTATTGTATGAAAGCTTAAGTTCTTTAAGTAGTTCTGTGGCATTGTCGGAAGCCATATGCATGGCTGTCATCCTTGCACCATGTTCTGATGCAAATGAGTCAAGGATGGCTTTGAAAAACTGTATTTTAAGACTTTTAGGAACCAGCTCACGGATAATATCTTCCTTATTAGGCTCAAAGATATAATCAACTTTCAGACTGCTGCCATCATCTTCAGGGGGGAGGATAGGCAAAAATTGTTCGGTTAGCAGTATCTGAACAGCGGCATTCTTAAACTGATTATAAATGATATCGATACGATCGTATTTCTTCCCTGCAAAGTCGTCCATTAATGACTCAGCAATCGTAAGGGCATTTTCATAATCAGGGTTTTCAAAAAGATCGGGGTCTTGTGCAACAACCGGATATTTGTGATTGGTAAAATGTTCAATGCCTTTTTTGCCGATACAATACAGAGAAAGATTTCCTGCATCATATTGCTGCTTGTAGGTTGTTTGGATAAGGCTATCGGCCTTTTTGATCACGTTGGAATTAAATGCACCACATAATCCCCTGTTTGATGTTACAACCACAAGGAGTACTTTTTTAATCTCTCTTGTTTCCGAATAAATGGCTTCGTCAGATTGGTCAAGGCCGGCACTTAAGCCTTGCAGGAATTCTTGTAATTTCTGTGCATAAGGACGTAACTGCAGGATGGCTCCCTGTGCTTTTCTCAGCTTGGAGGCCGCAACCAGCTTCATGGCGCTGGTGATCTGTTTTGTTGAATTAACAGATTCTATCCTGGTTCTTACTTCCTTTAAGTTAGGCATGATCTAAATCGTATTAATTATTTATGCTTTATACCTGTTAGCGATATTTTGTGCTGCAACATCTATGATCTTGGTTATATCATCATTCAGTATACCTTTTTCCAGTTCTTTCAGTGTTTTGGCATGCTTTTCTTCCATAAAGTGGAGGAATTCCACCTCAAAATCATTGACTTTGTTTACAGGTACATCCTTCAGCAAGCCTTTCGAGCCGCAATAAATAATGGCAATTTGTTTACCAACCTCTACAGGAGAATACTGATCCTGTTTCAGGATTTCAACATTACGTTTACCTTTTTCCAGAACGGCCATGGTGGCGGCATCAAGGTCGGAACCAAATTTTGCAAATGCTTCCAGTTCTCTGTACTGTGCCTGGTCGAGTTTTAATGTCCCGGCAATCTTTTTCATTGCTTTAACCTGGGCATTACCTCCAACCCTTGAAACAGAGATCCCCACGTTGATGGCAGGACGTATCCCTGAATTAAAGAGGTTAGATTCCAGAAAGATCTGACCATCAGTGATGGAGATCACATTGGTTGGGATATATGCTGAAACGTCACCCGCCTGTGTTTCAATGATCGGAAGGGCAGTAAGAGATCCACCCCCTTTCACTTTTCCTTGCAGGCATTTGGGAAGGTCATTCATTTGTGCGGCTATCTTATCTGATGAGATGACCCTGGCTGCACGCTCAAGCAGGCGTGAGTGGAGGTAGAATACATCACCAGGGTATGCCTCACGGCCCGGAGGCCTTCTTAGCAACAGTGATACTTCACGGTATGCAACTGCCTGCTTTGAAAGGTCATCATAAATTACCAGTGCAGGCCGTCCAGTATCTCTGAAAAATTCGCCAATGGAAGCACCGGCAAATGGAGCATAAAACTGCATGGCAGCAGGATCGGAAGCTGTCGCTGTGATGACGACCGTATATTCCATTGCACCATTGTCTTCCAGCGTTTTTACGATATTGGCAACAGAAGATCCCTTTTGACCTACCGCAACATAAATACAATATACCGGGTTTCCGTTTTTGAAATTATCTTTCTGGTTGATGATCGTATCAATGGCAATGGCCGTTTTACCTGTTTGCCTGTCGCCAATGATCAGCTCACGCTGTCCACGGCCAATGGGAATCATCGCATCAATGGCCTTGATTCCCGTTTGCAGTGGCTCATTCACCGGTTGTCGGTAGATCACACCGGGAGCTTTTCTTTCAAGTGGCATATTAAAACTTTCACCCTTGATTTCGCCCTTACCATCGATTGGTTCACCAAGCGTATTGATGACCCTGCCCAGCATTCCTTCACTAACATTAATAGAAGCGATTTGTCCTGTGCGTTTTACACTGTCACCTTCTTTGATGTCTTCAGGATCACCGAGAAGCACTGCACCTACATTATCCTGTTCAAGGTTCAGCACGATTCCTTTGAGACCGGTTTTTTCAAACTCGATCAACTCACCCGATTCTGCGTTGTTTAAACCATAGATGCGGGCAATACCGTCGCCTACTTCCAAAACAGTTCCTACTTCCTGTAATTCTGCTTCGTTTTTATATCCTGATAACTCCTGACGCAGGATGGCAGATACTTCAGCTGGTTTAATTGATGCCATATGATATTGTGTTTTATAATTCCCTTATATAAAAATTAATCTCTGCTGCAGACTTTTTAAGTTTCCTGAGCTGGTATGCAATGCTGGCGTCATATTTATAATCGTCATATGAGATCACAAAACCGCCAACGAGTTCTTTTTTTACCTTTTCATTCATTTCGATGGTGCCTTTAGTCTGGTCTTCCAAAAGCGTAACGATCTTATTTCTCAGTTCATCGCTAATGGCTTCGGCACTTTCAAAGTGTATGGTAATAATGTTCTTGAATTTCTTATAAATATTGATAAACTCCTCAGAAATACTCATGAGAAAGCTTTCTCTTTTCTTGCGTGTGATAATTGTTAAATAGCGCATGCTGAGATCACTGATCTTGTTTTTGAACAATGCTTCCATCACCTTTATCTTTTTCTCTGCACGTATTACCGGGCTTTTGAGCAGTAAGACAAAGTCTTTACTGGAGCTGCTAACCGATGAAATGAGCTCCATGTCGGCTTTAACCTCCTCAACAACATTCATCTCAAGGGCCAGTTCAAAAATGGCCTTTGCATATCGTTGTGCGATCAATGAGCTGGGCATGTCCTTAATTGAGTTTAGTGTTTTCGATCAGTTTTTTCATGTATTCTTCCTGCTTGTTTTTGTCAGAAAGCTCACGCTCCAGTATCTTTTCTGCAATTTCGATAGAGATAGAGGCGATCTGGTTTTTCAGGTCAGTCATCGCTGCCATCTTTTCATGCTCAATCCTTTCCTTGGCATTCTCTACGATATTATCTGCCTCTTCATTGGCTTTTGTCCTTGCTTCTTCGATAATATCCTCCTTCACTTTTCGGGCATCGCGCAAAATAACACTGCGTTCTTCCTGGGCTTCTTTCAGGAGTTTCTCATTGCCGGCTTTCAGGTCTTTCATCTCTTCCCTGGCCTTATTGGCCATGTTCAGGGCTTCATCAATGGTCTCTTCCCTGTCGCGAAGCGATTTCAGGATGGGTTTCCAGGCATATCGCCGCAGGATAAATATTAAAGCGGCGAATGAGAGCGTCATCCAGAGGATCAATCCTATTCCGGGGCTAACTATTTCCATGCTTATTCTTTTTTATCAGTAAAAAGTCCCCTGCATATTAACCAACCGTTAATATGCAGGGAACAATGCTCTTCCTTCCTATAAAAGGACGAGCAAAAAACTTACGACAATAGCAAAAAACGCCACACCTTCAATAAGTGCTGCTGCGATAATCATGTTTGACCTGATATCGCCCACTGCTTCGGGTTGGCGTGCAATTGATTCAACAGCACCACGACCGATCTGGCCAATGCCAATTCCGGCGCCGATAGCTGCAATCCCTGCACCAAGTCCTGCTCCCATCTGTGCGAGAGGAGCGAGGTCTGCTGCTGCCTGTAATAAGATACTTAAAAGACTCATAATACTTAGTATTTAGTTGTTGTTATTATAAGGTTTCATTAATGATGTTCTTCTATTGCCATGCCAAAATACAGGGCGGAAAGAAGGGTAAATACATAAGCCTGGATGAATGCAACCAGCAATTCAAGCAAGCTCATGAATACTGCAAAGGGTATAGAAAAGCCTATACCTATTCCAAATCCCAGAAATGTATTGATATTTCCGAAGATGAAGATCAAACTGATAAATCCAAGGATGATGGTATGTCCTGCCGTAATGTTGGCAAAAAGACGAACCATCAACACAAAGGGCTTTGTGAACATTCCCACGATCTCCACGATGGGCATCAATGGGATGGGGAACTTAAGCCACCAGGGTACGCCTGGCGCGTTGATGATATGCCCCCAGTAAGCTTTGTTTCCGCTAAAGGTGGTGATAAGAAAAGTAAAAATGGCCATCACTCCTGTAACGGCAATATTGCCTGTTACATTTGCGCCGCCAGGGAAAAATGGAATGATCCCCATCAGGTTGTTCAGGAAAATAAAAAAGAAAATAGTGAGCAGAAATGGCATATAACGCTCATATTTCTTTTCACCAATAGAGGATTTTGCAATATCGTCGCGTATGAAAATAATAATAGGCTCTAACAAAGATTGTAATCCTTTGGGAGCCTGTCCTTCCCTTCTTCTGTATGCTTTGGCCACCGAGGTGAACATGATAATGAGCAAAATGGAACTCATCAGGATAGCCAGAACATTCTTGGTGATCGAAAGATCAATAGGCAGGTCCGGTGAAAGTTCAGTTGATTCTGTATCATGTCCGTGCCCGTCATCGTGAGCTGCTTTGATGATCTTCCCTTTATAATCACCTTCTGTAGCAACATAAAATCCCTTGTAATGATGCCCGTGTGCAAGTTTATTTGACCAGAAAGCATAAAAATTATTTTCGTGGATCAGAAAAACAGGCAGGGGGATGGAAACATGATGCCCTTTATATGTCCACAGGTGCCACTCATGCGCATCAACAAGGTGCTCGATGATCATCTTGCCCGCATCTAACTCTTTTTTAGTTGCATGATCTTCAACCATATCAGTTCCATCATGCTTGCTTTCATGTTGTTGTGCAAAAACATTTGCTGAGCTTGCTACTGCAGAAATGATGACAATAAGAAGCAAGGTGACAGCAAATAATCCGGCTTTAATTTTTTTTAGGGACGGCAGAAAACGCATATAACAGAAAAGTATGATTTTTCGGGTGCAAGTTTACGAATATTATAGCATATAATGAAGAATTTTTCTAAATAAGTTATTGTGAACCGAAATACCCTTAGCCGTAGAGGACCTGTCCAATAGAAGAAATTAGAATTATTCCTTGTTTTACCCATAATAATTCAGTAAATTCACGGCAAGAGAAAACAAAACTAAGTGATATGAAAAAGTTAAAATTTGTATTGGCCTTCTTTATTTTAGTTGGTTTAGCTGCCTGTACTCCCCAGGGTGATAAATGCCCTGAAGTTGATTTTGATAAGGAATTGTCTGATATCAGGCTGGTATTGGAGCAGTATGAGTTAGCGCGGGAAAGCGAGGATTTTACTACTGTGGAAAATACCTGGGCCCCGGATGCTGATATTGTTCTGTTCGGTACGGAAGGAGATGAACAACTGGTGGGTTTTGAATCGATCAAAAAGGCAATGAGTAAACAATTTGATGAAGTTGAGAACACATTGATCAATATTTCAGATCAAAAGATCAGGATCAATGATCAGGGAACTGCGGCATGGTTTTCCGAAATTTTGGATTATAATTTTATCTATCTGGGTGAAAATATGTCCTTTGAAGGTATACGTTTTACAGGTGTACTGGAAAAACGCGATGGCAAATGGAAACTTGTCCAGGGACATTTGTCGGTTCCTTACGAAGCTGAATTTGAAGAAGAAGCCAGATAGGACTATTCTATAAAGCCGGTATAAACTGCTTCAGAAAGCGGCTGTCATTTTCAAAGAAGTATCTGATATCTCTTACCGAGTATAACATCATGGCTATACGTTCTATGCCCATGCCAAATGCATAACCTGAATATTCTTCCGGGTCAATGCCACAATTCTTTAATACTGAAGGATCTACCATTCCGCAGCCCATGATCTCCAGCCAACCGGTATATTTGCACACATTGCAACCTTCACCCTTGCATAAGATGCAGGAAATATCCATTTCGGCGGATGGTTCGGTAAATGGGAAATATGATGGTCTGAAACGGATCTTGGTCTCTTCCCCAAACATTTCACGGGCAAAATAGTAAAGTGTTTGCTTCAGATCCGCAAAAGAAACCTCTTTATCGACATAAAGCCCTTCCACCTGATGGAAAATACAATGCGAGCGTGCAGAGATCGCTTCATTCCTGAACACCCTCCCGGGAGAAAGCGTTCGAATTGGAGGCTTGGTAGTCTCCATCACCCTGACCTGTACTGAGGAAGTATGCGTACGCAAGGCCACCTGTTTTTCATGGTCTTCAGACCGCTCAATGAAAAATGTATCCTGCATATCCCTGGCCGGATGTTCCGGCGGAAAGTTCAGGGCAGTAAAATTGTGCCAGTCGTCTTCCATCTCAGGACCTTCAGAAATATTAAAACCAATATTCCGGAAAATGCTGATGATATGGTTCCTTACCATGGAAATGGGATGCCTGGATCCAATTTCCAGTTCTTCGGCAGGCCGGGTAAGGTCAGTATTGGAATCCTGTGTTGTGTGCGACTGCTCAAGGCTTTCTTTAAGATCAGTGATCCGTGCAGCTGCCTTTTGCTTTAATGCATTCAGAGCCTGCCCGATTTCCTTGCGTTGCTCAGGCGCAACATTTCTGAAATCAGCAAACAAAGAAGGGATAAGACCTTTTTTGCTAAGAAAACGGATGCGCAATTGTTCCAGGTGTTCATGGCTTTCGGCCACCAGCTGGTCTAATTCATCACCTATTTGCCTGATCTTATCTTTCATTATGTTTTATTTGATGATCTCAACAGTCATCATAATGTCTTTCACCGGTTTGTCGCCATAGCCGGTTTGCACTGCTGCGATCTTATCAAGTACATCAAATCCTTCTGTGATCTCTCCGAATACTGTATAGCTGAAATCGAGAAATGGAGTACCTCCATCAGTTTTATACGCTTCCTTTTGTTCCGGAGTCCACTCAACATTCATCCTCTTTTCAAGGTTATCTAACTCTGTGTCACTGTATTTTTTACCCTGAACAATGTAAAACTGAGAACCACTCGAACGTTTTTCGGGGTTTATGTTGTCACCCTGACGGGCAGCAGCGAGGGCACCTTTTTTATGAATATAGTCCGGATAAAACTCAGCCGGAATGGTATATCCTACATCAGTAGTACCGTCGTTTTTTCCGCCTCCCTGGATCATAAATCCTTTAATAATTCTGTGAAAGGAAGATCCATTGAACCATCCGCTTTCTATAAGTTTAATGAAATTGTCGCGATGGCCCGGTGTTTTGTCGTAGAGAATACCCTCGATATCTCCGTAATCAGTATGAATTACAAACATAGTTTCGTTTTGTGAATATGACATGCTCCCGAAGAACATGCTGATCATGAATAATACAATTACTTTCTTCATTTTATAAAAATTTAGTTCAAACAATTTGCAAATTTAATAAATTGTAGCGAATTCCTGGCTATGTTATTTATTAGAAGACTAAAGGCAGTAGGCTCCCGATAATCAATACTCTTTACTTGATACTCTTTTTCTTCTGTTTCTCAAGAAAATGTTTCCTGCAAAGGGGCTCATAAACATCCGTTTCACCCAGCATCACCTGTCCGTCCTGATCAACCATACGGTGTGAGTAATTGGCCAGGTCGCCGCAAATAGGGCAGATAGCATGTACTTTCGTGACATATTCTGCGATGGCCATCAATTCCGGAATCGGGCCAAAAGGCTTGCCCAGATAGTCCATGTCCAGGCCTGCAACAATCACACGGATGCCATTATTGGCAAGCGTATTACAAACTGCTGAAAGCTCATCGTCAAAAAACTGGGCTTCATCGATGCCTACCACGTCAAAATCATTGGCCATTAAAATAATCTGATTTGCTGATTGTACCGGTGTGGAACGAATGGTATTGGCATCATGCGAAACCACATCCTCTTCATCATAACGCGTATCGATTACAGGCTTGAAGATCTCAACTTTCTGCTGTGCAATCCTGGCTCTCTTAAGCCTCCTGATGAGTTCCTCGGTCTTTCCTGAGAACATTGAACCGCAGATAACTTCTATCCAGCCGCTTCTTTCTGAATTATTTGATTTTTCTAAAAACATTTCTTCAGCATCAACTCAATCTTTTATATCTTTATTCGTTGATAATACAAAGGTACAAATTCCTCTTTTCCATTTTGAGAATGTTACTAAAATGTTACATGAAAATGGTATCAGGAAGAATAGCCCGCAAAATACAATTACATAAATATTAAAACCTGAATTTTATAATGGACAATAAGGATCTTTTGAAAGAAATTGCAAAGCATGCGAGTATTGTTGATATGCATATTAAGCGATTGAAAAAGAAACCGGATAAGATACATGAGATCGACATTGACATGCTGGCTGAAAAGCTTAAAGATCTTTATTCTCTGGTATTTGAGCTTGAAACCGGTAAGGCTATTGAGGAAATACACGATGAAAGGCCGGTAGCAGAACCTGAGCGTAAAGCTGAGCCTGAACCTGAATCAGAACCAGAACCCACCCCTGAGCCTGTGATAGAACAGGAGCTACAAACAGAGACGGAGGTGAAGAAAGAACCACAAGCAGAGCCTGAAGTTAAGCAAACACCACAAGCTGAACCTGTGATGGAAAAAGAACCGGAAGTACTATCAGAACCCGAGACGCATGATGAGCCTGCACCGGAATCAGTGCCGGAGCCAAAAACAACAGCTGACCTGTTTACCGGAGCAACCACCATTGCCGACACTTTCCAGAATGAAGAGGATAAGTCAATAGCTGCCAGGGTTGTCCCTGCTGCTGTGAAGGATTTAAAAATGGCCATCGGCATCAACGACAAATTCCTCTTTATTAATGAACTGTTTAAGGGCAACCCAGGCGAATATAATGATGCTCTTGAGCAATTAAATACAGCCGGAGCCATGACCGAAGCTGAAGCAAGCATTAATACTTTTCGCACGAAGTATGATTGGTCGGATCAATCAGAAGCTTATAACAGGCTTAAAAAAATAGTGCAGGCAAAATTTAATGGATCTTGAACCATCGTAAATATTTAAGCTGTGCTGTATCTTGTACCTACACCCATTGGCAATCTGTCGGATATCACCCTCAGGGCCATTGAAGTTCTTAAAGAGGTGGATTTTGTCCTTGCGGAAGATACCCGTACCTCCGGAATCCTGCTGAAGCATCTTGAGATATCAAAGCCCCTTCATGCCTTTCATCAGCACAATGAGCATAAGGTGCTCGGGCGCGTTGTTGATCGTTTAAAAGCAGGAGAAAAAGCAGCACTTGTAAGCGACGCCGGTACACCGGGTATCTCTGACCCGGGCTATCTGATGGTCAGGGAATGTATTAGAGAAGATATAGATGTTATTTGCCTGCCGGGGCCAACGGCTTTTGTGCCTGCACTGGTCGTTTCCGGCCTGCCATGCGAACGATTTATCTTTGAAGGCTTTCTTCCTCATAAAAAAGGCAGGCAAACCAGGCTTAAAGCACTTCAGCAGGAAAGCCGTACCATGGTATTTTATGAATCCCCCCACCGCCTGATAAAAACACTGACACAATTTGCAGAATATTTCGGCGAAGAACGTCAGGCCTCAGTATCAAGAGAAATCAGTAAAGTTTACGAAGAAACCGTAAGGGGCACCCTTACGGAGATCATCGAGCATTTTAATTCCAACCCGATAAAAGGCGAGTTTGTGATCCTTGTTCAGGGATGTTGAAATGGTTGAACTGGTTGAACTGGTTGAGTTAGGGGGATTAGGAGATTGGAAATTGGGAGTTGAAGATCTAAATGTGTTTTTCGATGTATTTGATATAGGCATTTAGTTTTTTGTGAAGGGTGTTTAGTATTTCCATAATTTCCAGTATTGATTCCTGCTCAGTTGGAATGCGTACTAAAGCTTTAGTAAGCCAGGTTTTCGTTTCGTAAAGAGAACCTCTGGCAATGTAACAAAACTGTCTTTGTTCCTTGTAATGAAATCTTCCGTATCCTTCAGATATGTTAGCAGGAATTGAATCAACAGCTCTAACAAGTTGATATCCTAAAGTGTTTTTATCAAATTTCCCCCAATTCCTGACTAATTCATATGTGGTATTTCCAATTTGCATACCTAATCGATAAATCTCAAGATCTTCTATGTCTTTCCATGCCATGATTTAAGGTTTTTTCGGCATTTTACATTACTTCCCCTATATATTAATACCAAAAATCGAAAATTGTCACACCCCAAATTCAACAAATTCAACAAATTCAACTAATTCAACCAATTCAACCAACTCAACTAATTCAACCAGTTCAACTAATTCAACCAGTTCAACCAGTTCAACCAATTCAACCATTTACATGTACGCTAGCGTACGAAACTGACCGGAAAATGAACACACATTGAGCTTGTAAATTAATACACATGCTTGTAACACATTGACAAGAAGCGAGTTGTAATTTTGGCATAGAATTAGAACTTATATTGTCAACCGGAATGTGTAACCCAAAAATGTGTATTATGAAAGCAATAGCAATAGTCTTAGTTTCGCTTCTGTTCATGATCCCTGTTTCCTATGCCGGAAACGATGGTGGCAAAACCATTCATCCTAAAGGAGAAACAGAAGCCACCGTTGTTGTCGAAACTTTTGTTCCCGCAACAAACCTTATCGTAATCAATCTGAATGATGAAAATATTGATAAAGGAATCCCGGAAGACATCCTTAAACAGTTTTGTAAAGTGATTTGCTACCCTCAAAAGGTAGAGAATGCCGCTACGAAGGAATGTGTCCTTGTGGGCTTTTCATACGACGACGATGGGTATATTCATGTTGAAAGCACTACTTCAAGCAATGAAGATTTTAATGACCATGTAGTAGAAAACATTGAAAAGATACGTTTAAGAAATGGCAGCGTAACAATAGGTAAACAGTACTTTGCCAAGTTCAGCTTTAAAAAGCTGTAGTGTTAATTTTATGTTAGTTAAACATTAGGTGCAAGAGCGCTTCGGAGACGGAGTGCTCTTTTTTTAATAATTATGTATGTGAATTTCGGGAATTCATAATTACTCATTATTTTTATAAAAAAATTTATGTCGTACACCTACCAATTCCCCCGCCCGGCACTCACCGTCGACAATATTATTTTCAGGTTATCGGAAAGCGAACCCGAAGTACTGCTGATTGAAAGAGCGAATGACCCTTATAAAGGCCAATGGGCCCTGCCGGGTGGCTTTGTCGATAAAGATGAGGCGCTGGAACATGCTGCTGCCCGCGAGCTGGAAGAAGAAACAGGACTGAAAGATATCCTCCTCACACAAATGCACACTTTCGGCAACCCGGGGAGGGATCCGAGAGGGCACACTGTGTCAGTTGTATATGTGGGATACCTCACTGATGGGGCTGTTGCCAGGGCAGGCGACGATGCTGCAAAAGCCGAATGGTTCAAATTGAATGAACTCCCCCCTATGGCCTTTGACCATAATATGGTGGTGGAAATGGCAGAATCAATATTTCTTGTTTAATATCGCAGGCAGCCCTTTCAAATAATTCGGAAGCAGTAGCTAAAATGAGTATCATTGTAGACTGTTATGAATAAGGACCTGCCGATAACTTGTTGGATCATACCTTATTCTTAATATGCCTTGATTGCCTTATTGAATTTGAATAACTTGCCATTCTGATCAAAGCAGTTTGAATGAAAAAATATCTTACAATAGTTCTTTTCCTGAGTTTTGGCTGCACCTTTGCCCAGCAACCCGACTTATCGGAAGTGCCGTCGGGTTTAAGAAATACCGGTCCGCTCACAGAACGGGATGCCCGTATGTTTGATCATATTGAAGAGCTTGTGTTGCCTGAAAGCTACAGCTTTAAGTCATTGCCTGATAGCATTGATAATTCGAAATATGAATGGTTCAGGCCGATATTTTCACAGCAAACTTACCCGAATTGCATGCAGTCTACGTCAATTGCATATAATTTTACCTATGAAATAAATCGTTTGAGGAACTTAGCTGCTTCCGATAGCAACAACCAGTATACCCCGCATTTTGCATGGAATTTTTTCAATGGAGGGAATGGCTGGTATGGGGTAAATTATCTCTTTACTATGGATGTGCTGAAGTGCCATGGCACCCCTGACATTGCTGACTATGGTGGTTTTTATTACGGTGGAGGACAGCGCTGGATGTCGGGTTATGATGAGTGGTATCAAGCCATGAATAACAGGAT
>JBDLIJ010000052.1:0-16668 GCA_039714935.1 Bacteroidota bacterium
ATCTCCAGAAAGACAAACAGGTTAAATATATCCCTGGTCATGATGACTACATTCATCCCCATGATCAGAATCATGAAGAGCACCACGGCTTTCGTTCCCTGCACTCTCATTGTTTTATTTAAGTACATGAAGCCAAAGAATCCCAGCAAATTCACTGCCGAGGTCATGAAAGCCTCTTCCAGGCCCATTTTTAGGTTGATTGAAAATGGAGGAAGTGCACCGGCAGTATATACCATGAACGGTTCGGCAGGATTCAGGATAAAATGAACCAGCCAGCTCACAGAAACAAATGCAGGAAAAGCCAGTGTCACGATGGCGGCTAATCTGGCGAACTTAGCACCTGGTTGTTTGAAAAGCCCCAATAAGAAGGCTATTCCCAGTAAAACAGCTATAATATATATTGGACTTACCATTTCAAACTTTTATATTTATCGATTTCTAATGATTTATTTTTTTCATATAATTTCAGGGCATAACTGAGCATCAAAGCCGTGATGCCAACACCGATCACAATAGCTGTGAGCACCAGTGCCTGAGGCACCGGGTCTACAACACCCTGTGACGCATTGGCCTTTGTAATCCCTTCACCAATAATAGGTGCAGATCTGCCTCTCAGGTAACCAATACTCACCAAAATGAGGTGAATGCTGGTATCAATAATGGAGAAGCCAATAATGATCTTGATAATATTTTTTTGCGAAATGATCCCCCATAAACCAATGAGCAAGAGGATAAAGCCCGCAACGATGCTTATGTATTCGATACTGAAATATTTCATTTTGCCTCGTTCTGCGTTTGATTCAACACTAAGATGATATTCGATAATTCGGCACCCACTTTAAGTCCGACAAAGCTGTATATTACCGGTATGGCACCAGCACTGAGGAGTTCTCCAAAGGTTCCCAATGGGAATATGCTGTTATCAAGAAATCCACCGGCCAGAAAAATTCCAAGAATTCCCAGTAACACAAATGCAATTCCTGATATTGTTTCTATAAAATCCATGACAACATGCTTTATCTTCCTTCCTGAGAGGGACAGGATCATCAGGACCACTGCCGATGCCAATACGGCTCCTCCCTGAAAACCTCCACCTGGTGTCAGGTGTCCGTTTATGAAGATATAGATCCCAACAAGAAAGATTACCGGTAGTAGCACGTTGGAAGCAGTCATTAATATTTCACTGCTGGATCTGAGTTTCCTTTCTTCTTGTTTTTGTCCGGCCCTGAACATGAAGCCCAATATTGCAGCTGTCAGAAATAAGATCGTTACCTCTCCAAGTGTATCTAATCCCCTGTATGTTACCACAACCGAAGTAACAAGGTTAGCTGCTCCCACTTCTGTAAGGCCGTTTGTTGCATAATGCTCGGCCGTTTCATTCAGCTTATCATTCCCATGGTATGATGAAAGCTCGTGGTAGAATATAACAGCCAGGCCTGCAATTATTAAAAGTATTATGCTATTTCTTATCATTGGTCTGACGGATTTTATTTAATACATAGAAGAATATTACCACTGTCAGTGCACTGCCTATCGATGCTTCGGTGATTGCCACATCAGGAGCCGCAAGAAAAATATAGATCACTGATGCGAACAGGCTAATGATACCGGAAGCTATGATGGCCACCTGCAAGCTCTTATGATGAATGGCTATCAATGACATGGTAACCATAATCAATGCCAGCACTATAATGATTATTGAATAAGTCATTATTCGACCTCCCTTCCTGCTTTTCCCGCTGCTGTGTCTTCTTCAAGCTTATCTAAGACCGTGAGATCAGAAAGCGGTGTTTTGATATAATGTGCTACCCTGCCTAAAACATGAGATGATACCGGATTAGATATCAAAACGAATACTATCAGCAGTATAATTTTAAGCATCCAGTCGGGATGTATCATCCCAATACCGAGCAAACCCAGGATTGACCCCAGCGTGGAAGCTTTCGTACCGGCCTGGATACGATTATAAACATCCGGCATACGTAACAGCCCAATAGATGCAAAAAGGATGAAGAAGGCACCTATGAGACTGACTATAGCTCCTGCTATTTCGAGATATTCCATATTACAGACTTTTTTCTAAATATTTGGCTACAACAATAACTCCAATGAAACTAAGGATACCATATACGATAGATACATCAATATATATGGCACGTCCAAAAAAATGGGCCAGCATGACAATGAGCCCGATAGAGCTAACCGTTAACAGGTCGAGGGCTACTACACGGTCTATAATTGTTTTCCCAAGAATAAACCGGACAGTAACTAAAATAAATGACAAGCCGATCAGCAAGAGTGCGATTGTAAGAATACTATTAACCATACAATACCTCCAGATATTTTTCAAATTTTCTAACTATGTTCTGTGCATATTGCTCCATATCCTCTCCCTCAATGTTCACACAATGGATATAAAGACTATTCCCGATGACATCAATTGTAAAAGTCCCAGGGGTGAGTGTAATAGAGTTTGCCAGGATCAGCCGGCCCATCTGGGATTGCAAAACCGTTTCCGCTTTTACAATACCGGGATTGATAGGAAGCTTCGGAGAAAGCACTCTTTTCGCAATATCGAGATTTGATTTTACCAGCTCAAGGATGAATACTCCGAGATACAAAAATGTATACAAAATCGCTTTTGGCGTAAACTTAATGTCGTTGTAAACAGAGCATTTAGTGCACATGAGAAATGAAAGCAATCCTGCCAAGCCCACTCCGATCAAGATGATCGGCAGCTGCAATGAGTGATTCAGCACCAACCAGCTGAAAAACAACAAAGAGAATATTACTATAAAGCCCTTTAATTTCATAATTTATTATTTAGATCAATATTTTTTTATCTCTGTACGCTGCCAGGGTGTCCAGAAAATCCTTTTTAATATTTAACAGCTGATTCAAGCTCAACTTATTACTGTAAACCCGTACAAAGTCTATAAATAGTGGTTTCTGTATCCAATACCCGAGAGCAGCATCGAAATTTTTGAATGATGAATTGGATTTTTGATAAGTGATCAGCTTTTCAAATGTTGCCCATTCCAGCTTATCCGGAATCTGGAAGTAATAAATTTCAGGTGAGATTGTATTTTGAAATACAGACTCTTCTATTTCTTCAACCGTAATAAATGCTTTTAAATATATCTCAGACAGATAAGTATTTACGGGTTTTTCTTTATAAAATTGAATGTCATTATTTTCAAAAACATCAACTATCTCTTCAATAAGGGCCATGTCAGCACCTTTAATGCGTATGGCCTGAACAAACTTTCCCCCAAACATAATATGAGAACCACAAACCTGAACAGCCTTTTCCTTCACTATCTCCAGGCTTATCCTGCATATAATATCTTCATGGCAATACGGCATTTTATGCACCGGTAAATAGTAAAACTCTGTCTTGCAACTATTATCGGCCGGATTCTTCCCCGGACAATAAAATCCCGGGAATGGATCATCTGACTTTAATACTAAATGATTAATTTTATCAGATGAGGGAATGCTCACAAGAGCTTCGCGCTTATATATTGACCCATATTTCATTACCGATTGAGAAGAATTCATAACTTTGCTTATTGAAGGCACAAAAGTGTAAATTCGCTTTATATCTTCAACAATGGATATATGATATGTCAACAGAAAAAAAATGAGATATCTCAAAAAAACCAGTACTTTAAACTTATACAATGCTGAATAACAACACGAAAGTGAAATGCGGATTGTGTATACATCAGCAGCAGTGTTTTTTTAACAGCCTGAATGATACTGAGCATGATATTATAGACAAGAATAAAACAGAAGTTTTTTACAAAGCAGGAGAAACAATTTACAAGCAAGGTACATCGTCCAACTATCTGGTATTTCTTTTGAGTGGCATGGTAAAAGTTATGATTGAAGGAGACCACGACAAAAACTTAGTCCTGAGGCTTGGCAAACCATTCCAGATATTGGATTTCCCAGCAATTTTTGACGATAATATGCTCTATCGTTCCTGTGTGACAGTGGTGGATTCACGTGCCTGCCTCATCGACATTGATGTGTTTAAGTCCATCTTATTATCAAATAAAAAATATGTCCCCCTTCTTTTCTCACATTTAAATAAAACACAGAATATATATTCTAAACGGCTTATCAATTTAATATACAAAAATATGGAAGCCCGTATTGCGGATGCGCTCCTATATCTTGTCAATGAGGTCTATTATAGTCGTGTTTTCACACTCACCATTTCACGGAAAGACCTGGCAGAGTTAGCCGGCATGTCGAGGGAAAGTACTAGCAGGATTCTGAGGCAGTTCAAGGAACAGGATCTCTTACGTATCAGAGGAAAAGAAATAGAAATACTCAATAAAAAAGGGCTTGAATATTTATCAGCAGTGGGTTAAGCATTTTTTTGAAGCATATAAAATATACCCCGGCTTTGAACAGATGTTGTAATCTTGTTGCCCTCTTCCAATACGCCCAGGTATTTATTGATTTCAGTGGCATGAACGCCCAATATCTCGGATAGATCATCAATTGTGCAGGGACGTCTTGCAAGGGTTTCCATGATGGCTGTTTCAATATCTTCCCGATATGATTTCACCTCTTTTCTTTTCGGGGCTGCCGCAATGATCTCAACATTTTCGAGCTTCCAAAGATTAGAAATCCGGGTTAACTCGTCATATGTAGCAGGGCGAATATCTTGTAAGGCCCCAGGTCTGTCTAAAGTATTTAACTGAACGCTGTCGGGTTTGATCTGTTTAATGGCATTCTTTAGTACCATAAGGTCTTCTTCACTATCATTATATTCCGGAAGAATAAATACTTCCAGCCAGATCTTCCCTGAAAATTCATTCCTGAAGTCCTGAAGCCCTTTTATATACTTATTCAATTGCAAAGAGGGATGAGGTCGATTTAGTTTTTGAAATGGTACATTCACAGCAACATCCAGCGACGGGAGCACGACATCAACTTTTAATAGTTCACTTCGCAGTAGCTTTGATGATAGCAAGGTCCCATTGGTTAAAACAGCAAGCGGGATATCAGGTTTTAATTTCTTTAACAGACTTATCACATCACCAATCCTGGAATTTAGGGTAGGTTCTCCAGAGCCGGAAAAAGTAATATAATCCGGGTCAGGATTATCCTTAAAATAATGCTTTAACTCTAGTTTAACCTTATCAAAAAGAACATATTCTTTTCTGTCGGTTGTTAGTTTTGTTGTAGCCCCACATTCACAATAGACACAATCCAGTGTACAAATTTTGTATGGAACAAGATCAATGCCAAGTGACATTCCAAGACGACGTGACGGTACCGGTCCAAAAAGATATTTATACATTAAATCCCCTTCTAATCATATGAAAGTCTGGTTTTTTCGTCTGCTATGGAAGGGTTTATCAAGGCATCCCATTCAGGGTCATTCCAGGTATCAAGCTTAGTATGTGTTATCAGATATTTCTGTGGGATAGGATGTGTTCCCACCACCACCCTCATCTTATATTTCTCTTCAATAAATTTCTGAAAATGATTAATATAAGGGCATGGAGGGTAACCTACTAAAAATCCTGTCGCGAAATGAACAATCTCAGCACCATTTTTTTTCATTTCTTCCGGTGCATATTCAATATTGCCCCCTGGGCAGCCTCCGCATGATGTATAGCCAACCAGTTCAATATCTTCATCATCTTTATAAATATCAAAAGCACCTTCACGATTTTTCAGTGCCCTGAAACATTTACCACCTGCACAGCTACGGTACCTGTCGCAAATGATAATTCCTATTTTTGTTTTCTTTTTCATAAGCACTGCATGAACTTCAGCTTCACTCTGATAAATTTAATTTTATTTTATCAATGATAATCTTAGGAGCCCTCATGGGCTTACGACTTTTACTATCCACAAAGACCACAGTGCTGCTTGCCTTGTTAATGATCTCATCATCTGAATTATAAACAATATGCCTGAACTTCATTCTGCTGACAGGAAGCCCCTCTAAAATAGTTTGGATCGTGATTATATCATCATAATATACCGGCTTGAGATATTTGATATTCAGCTCAATTACAGGCAGCAGAAGTTGAAGCTGTTCCAGATCTTTATCACTTAAACCGAATTCCCTCAACAGGTCGGTTCGGCTGATATGATAATACCTGGCATAATTGCCATGATATACATATCCCATTTTGTCAACTTCATCGTATCTGACCTGGATCTTTGTTTCGGAGGATATCATTTAATTACACATTTTATAAAAACCACTCAGGATCAATAAATCTGCTGATACTTTCACCATAAGTTTTAATTTCCTTGTTTTTATCAACTTTGAATGTGATCTTCTCTCCGTACGCTCTTGAAATAACAATATATGATTCGTCAATATCATTCTCCAACCTTAAAAATTTAGCCAAAGAATCACCCTTATTGGTGTTTAAACTTTCATGGCAAATGGGGCAATAAAAATCAACGATCTCACCAGGCTCAACAGTTAATGAAGAGCTAAGCCTTACAGAGTAGTTCCCAATCTCTTCGTGCAGCAATACCAGGCCTATCTTATTTGTTTTAACAGACTTTGCCGATAAAATAACATTGTTATCGGCATTGATTACTCCCCGGCAATGTGGACATAAATATGCAACTTTCATGGCTATATCATTTTATTTCTTAATAGAAGATTTCAATATCCCTGACTGGATTGTAAAAAGCTTATAATTTAAATCAGTACTCTCCCATTCATCAATAATCCAGTGCAAATGTTTCTCTAAGATAGGCAATACTTCCTCCGGATACAAGAAAGAAATCTTAATGGGAATAAAATGTTCATTTATTAATTTGATGTTCAGACCAAATTGTCTTGACACCAATACATTGATATCCAGATTTTTTAAAAGTTCGATAATGGCTTTGCCCTTTTTTGCAGATCCATGCTCTGCATTTTCATCCATAGATTTAAACTGGTTATTTTCTTCAGACACAAATTTTAACTGACCATTATTGATTTCATAAACGATGTATTTATCAGCATCTCCAAAATGCTTCTTTTCAAATTGGCCTTGATAATTAACGGCAAATGCAAAACGTAAGTTCATATTATTACTTTTTAACAGCTTTTAAAAGCCTCACATAATTTTTAAAATAAAATGTTTCGGAGAATTCTCCGAGCTTATTTTCACCCAGGATTTTCTTCCAGTCTCTCTCAATAAAATCAAATGCATATTTACACTCAATGGATTTAAAGACCATACGATGGTGGAACGGCATCTTCCCCATATCGAACTCAGCAAAGTCCAGCATCATGAAAGTTCCGCCAGGTTTTAAATGTGTAAAGACATTCTCAATAACAGTTTGTCTCACTTCGTGAGGGAATCCATGTATAACAAAGCTTATCAGGATTTTGTCAAATTGTTCTTTCAGGTCGAAAGCAATATCAGCTCGCTGGCGCATGAAATACACTCTCGGTTCTTCCTTAAACTTATCCTTGAATTGCTTCTCCATGATCTCTGAAACATCCATCCCGGTGATCTTTCCTTTATCTGACAAAAAAGGCAACATCAATGCTGCATTCCTTCCTGTACCGCATCCAAGATCAAGGATTTCATCGTCAGTGCTAATGCCCATATCTTTAACGGCCTGATGAATAAATTTCCGGTAATAACCAAAAGACAGCATATTCATAATCTTATCATAATGATTTGCCGTAAACTGCTTCAATTCTACGCCTGAATCCGGATATAATTTCTCACTCATTTCCCAATAATTATATTGTTTATATACTTAATGCCAGTTCATAAGCATCTTTTATGGCATCCTGCGCATTCCCTGCTTCTTTAGCATCACCAACAATATGAACTGAAATATTATTTTTCATTTTTCCTTCGAAGGGATTATAACTGCGAATCCCGGCAGTAACGATTATAACATCAACATCATTGAATTGAATATCTTTATCGTTCCTCTTTGCAAAAACAGTGTTATCTACTATCTTGACAATTTTAGTATGGTCACTAAAAACGGTTCCTTTTTCTTTCATCATTTTTAAGGAAAGGGTTTTAGCGATCATTTCCATATCTTCTCCAAAATCTTTTGACCTTTTAACAATGATAAGCTTATTATTCAACGGAATTAATGCAGTGGCAATATCTACCCCGATAAGGCCTCCCCCTATTATTAGTATCTTTTTGTTTTCTGGCAATTGTTTTTGGTTCAAGATTTCGGCTCCATAGAAATTTTTCAGTCCTGGTATTTTTAAATCTACCGGTTTTGATCCTGTTGCAATAATTACCTCATCGTACTTTTCTAATAAATCCGATTCCGCAGCCTCCTTAAAAATTACATTTATAGTACTTTCATTTAATTCCTTAATTAGAAAAGGAATTAGAGTTTCCATGGATTTTTTGTGAGGAGTAAGAGGTGCCAATAAAAATTGCCCCCCAAATTTATCTTTTTCATATATATCAACTTCATGCCCTCTTTTTGCCAGGGTCAGTGCTGCTTCCATACCGGCAAGCCCTCCACCAACAACTGCATATTTCTTTGATTTTTCAGCTTTAATCAAATTTTCCCTTATGTCGCCTACAGCCGGATTTACCAGGCACCTCAAACCTTGGCCAGACTTCACACCACCAAGGCAACCCTGAGCACAGGCAAGGCAGGGACGAATGTTACCGCTAACTTCTTTAAGATATTTTCCGATAAAATCGGGATCTGCTACAAGTGCTCTGCCCACGGCAATAAAATCGGCATTATAATTATCATTAAGGTTTTTTATGTCATCTGCCGTATTGACTTGTCCGACATAAATTGTTGGAATGTTTATCTCATCACTGATTTTTTTTGCCAGGTCCCAGGTTTTTGCTTTCGGAACAAACATATGCTGAAAAAACCATGGAGGTGTTGAGCATACCGACCCGGCTGTTACATGAATTGCATCTATCCCGGAAATTTCCAGCCTATGAGAAAACTCCATCATTTCGTCCAAATGAAATCCATCAGGCATCATTTCATCACCACTTATCCTGGCAATGATCGGAATATCAATGGCTTCTCTAACTGCTTTAGCCACCTCTAACGGAAACTTAATCCTGTTTTCAAAGCTTCCGCCGTATTCATCATCTCTGTCATTTACTGCCGGAGATAAAAACTGTGCCATCAAATATCCATGCCCGAATTGCACTTCAATCATATCAAAGCCCGAATCCACAGCTCTCTTTGCACTGACGGCAAATAGTTGGATTACCATCTCCATTTTTTCTCTGTTCATCATTTCAGGTGTAGCACCACCATTTTCACAAGCCTGCCCTGTTGATGACCAGAAGATATTTCCGGGCACTTTAGGATTTGTCATTCTTCCGGGATGGTTGAGATGAGCTATACTTTTTGCGCCATATTTATGTATACTAGCATTAAGCATCCGCAGTCCATGGATCTTATCATCCGAGTCAATACCCAGTTGTGTCGGCAATTCCCTTAATGCAGTATCCATGTACAGGGGTTCAGGAGTAATTGCACCTATATATTTACTCCTATCATGATAAAAATCAAGATGCCTGGCGGTAACATTACCTGTTCCATCACTATACCCTAACTTGATAGGAGCCATGATAAAATTGTTCTTTAATCCAATCATAGTATTCTTCTTTCCTTTATCTTTTACACTTAAGTTTAAACACGAAGTATAGCGATGACAAGATGATCACCATATACAATCCAAAAAACATATTATAGCCAAAATGCATGATCAGCCATCCTCCCAGCAGAGGGAACAGTGCCGGCAGAA
The DNA here is from genome assembly GCA_039714935.1 of Bacteroidota bacterium. GTDB lineage: Bacteria > Bacteroidota > Bacteroidia > Bacteroidales > B18-G4 > B18-G4. Next base: position 9,755 of record JBDLIJ010000052.1, read on the forward strand.
CATTCCCTGCCCCGGCAATTCCCGTATATAAAGCCCGGTTTGTTGTACCGGAAACTTCGAGCAATACACCGTTCATCGTGATATTATAAACGGCGAAGATGATCCCCCCCAGAACAAAGACCAGGTTCAAAGGCGGAATATTGCTAAACATCATTAACAGTGGCAAAATGAATGCAAGTGCTGCATTCAGGTAGAGTAAATTCCTATACTTGAACTTACTTGAAAGAGCAAACAGTAGAAACCCCATAATCACACTTCCGGCGATCTTAAACAAGAGAAAATTTGCAGTCTCGCTGCTATGTGTGTTAAAATTCTCTTTTGCATATAAAATAACAAATGGCAGGAACCCTATACTGATCCCCATAGTGTTTATGAACCCAAGGAAATAGCCCAATCTTTGATTATTCTTTAATTCTGATTTGACCAGATTTAAAAAATGGCCCGGGTTTTTCACTGTCAGTTTGGAAGGTACTGACTCCTTCAGGCTCCAAAATCCCAATGAGGCTAATGCCAGGACTACAAAGCCGATCAAAAACATATGGGCGTAGTTCATGGGGTATTCATCAGCTGTCAGCACCCATCTTGCCACGAAAACAGAGCCGAGAAGGATCAGGCCGGTAATAACCTGCCGGACGGAGAAAAAAGGTTTACGGGAGTCCTTCGAAACCGATTTTCCCAGAATATCGGTATAACTGATATTGGCAAAAGCACCTCCCAGTGAGAATATGCTTATCAGAATGAATATCAACAATATACGATAATCATCGTGGATATATGAACTATAATACAGCATTGCTCCGATAGCCAGCAAGGCCAATATTCTCGAGTTTATTCCCAATAAAAGGAATTTTTTCTTGAACGAGTAATTACTTATGAAAGGCGCAAAGATCAACTGTGTAAAGCTTGAACCACCCAGCATGATGGCAGTAAGAATACCAATATGAATGGCTGTTCCGCCCGATTCGATCATCATTGCTGGAATAACAGTATCAATATCTATAAAATTCCGGGCAAATGCCAGAAATCCGGCATGCCATAACAAGGAATAATAATTATGTTTAGATATGGAAGCTGTTAATTTCATTTAGATATTATATTTCCTGTTCCAATTCAGAAATGTCAAGAATAAAACCTTCCATCCCCATAATTTCGCCTCCTTCGTAAATGGGGTTGGCTGACAGTATGTGTTTTTTCGCGGATCCGTCCATGCATTTTCTTTCAGCGGGTCTGCTTTTTATAGGTTTACCCTCCATCACACCATTAACCAGTTTGACCAATTCAGGAAGATCACGAGGGTCACGTGTTAATGAATAATGTTTCCCAATAACCTGATCTCTTGATTTGCATTTATACATCTTAAGCCATGCATCATTCACATCTATTATCAAGCCTTGTTTATCCAAACGGTAATATCCTGCAACACTATCATCAACGGCCTTTTGCATGTGTAGTCTATGCTCTTCATTTTCATCAACATTCAACACTTCCCAGCCCGTTATCATTGCTTTAATACTGGATAGAGGCGTTTCGCCGGTGGTAGTCAGATAAACATGAGCAACAACAAAAGCAAGTAAAGTAAAAGCACCCAGGGTATGGATTAAAGCCACAATGTTAAGGCCACTTAAATGGATAGGGTTATCAGGATAGATATAAAACAAATAAATGAAACCTGATACCAGCTGAACGGGAATGACCAGCAATTTTAATCCAAGATAAATTAACCTTTGTAAAGGATTAAACTTATTATAAATGGTTTTATTAGTCGGATGTTCGGCTCCTTTAAAAATGCCTGTTATATAGTAAGAGATCTGCGCCTTAATATATTTGGTCGTAGGAATATACTGCTTCCATTCACCTGTAACAAGGTGCCAGAATATCGCAAAAATAATCAGTACAAGAAAGGCCCAGGCTGCTATGTCGTGCCATTTTACAGCATCTTCAAACCCAAAAAGCTTAAAGGTTCCATGCACTTCAAATCCGGTAAGTGCCAGAAAAAATATCAACAAAGCCTGGTTCCAATGCCATGATCTCTCAAATAACCTGTATATATATGTTTTCTTTTTAATCATAATGTTTGTATAAATTTCTTTTCAGCCTATCTTTTGATCACTCTTAGAACCCCATGAATAATAACCCCGGCCAATGACATAATAAGCACACCGAAACCAATAATATCCAATAATTTATTGTGATCTCTGCCAAGGAGGTAAAAGCCGGTTAAAGACTCCAGTCTTCCGTTGCGTGAATGGCAATCGGCACATTGGAGTGACTCTTTCATTGGAGCAACCATATGGTTTATCGGCCAATACATTTTTGTTTCTATAAAAGTATATTCACCACTATAAGGCATATCAATGCTTTTCATCCCTGCTCTGGCAGCTTTATCCCAATCAAAGTTTTTCCAGTATGCAGAACTATCATTGCCGAACAGGTGAGGTACTATGATAACATTATTAACAGGGTCATAAATTTGTTTGGCAGTGTGTACCTTCACAGGTATTATTTTTGAGCTGCCATCATGATAACTCCCCATTAAACTATTTAGCTGTACTGTATGTGAGGTATCAATATGGTCACCCAACACATAGTGCCTTACCTGTCCGTTAAACCAATAATATTCAGGTTTCACATTTGTTTCCCACACAAACGCACCTTTCTTGCTGTGATATATAATATTCCCGGCACTATCTTTTTTAACCAGCACACTTCCATCTTCGTTAAATTGCCCTGCTTTTGACCAATCCCATGACATTTTTGTAGCGCTCTGTTTGGCGTAGGTGGGAATATGGCATGTTTGGCAGGAGACATAAGCAGTATGATGGTTGATGGTATTGTTTTCGTGAGGCTGGTTGCTGTGGCATTGTTCACACGAAACCCTGTTGTCATCTACTGAAGCGATGGAATACAGATTTCCCGTAATATTATGTCTTTCGGTAATGTGGCATTCTACGCATTGCATATGAGCGCCATCAACAGCCATATGTACATCAATGTCCCTTGTTGCATTTTCCAGTCCATTGGAAATATCACCATGTTTAACGTTATTTCCGCCGCCACCGGTAAAATGGCAAGCCCCGCAATTTTTCATGCTGGATATACCTATATTTTGCGCTATATAAGTATAATCCGGGGGGTAATATGTCTTACCTCCAAATGCTTTTTCCTCTGTAACCGGGTAACCGGATGCAGTTGGGAATTTCTTGTAGGTCCCGGTGAGATCATGACAAATCAAACAATCGATATTACTTCCATCAGTAAAATCAAAATTGTCATGATCATACCCATAGCCAATGTGACAGCTTGCACACATCGCTTCATTTGATGAAACCCCAATGCAAAAGTTATTAATTATATTTTTTTTACCCAGTTGGATGGTGTCGCCATTATCCGTCACATACTCCTTGGTCCATTTCCAATGAGATGTTGCCATTAGCTCTTTGTCAGCCAGGTTATGGCACGACAAGCAGGCAGCTGTGACTTCTTGAGGTGTTGTAAAATCCTGTTGAAGAATAGCAAATTTGCTATGGTCAACATTCGGTAATGTATCTTGTTTATAATTAATCAGTTTAACAACCCTGTCTTCTTTCATATCTTTATTAATGCTCAAGTAAACTACACCTGCTATCCAGGGTAATATGATGGCAATAAAAAGAATCAGGAGTTTAATAAAATTCTTCTGCGATTCCTTTACAGTATACATTTTATCTATTTTTTAAGAAGCTAATATTTCTTCCCGAAGCTCACCTGCCACATATTTATCATATGCTTCACGGGCAGTCATGTCTGTTGCGCCAACAAACACTTTTATTCCGGATTTTTGGAGTGCTGTTGCAGCGTTACCGCCTGGTCCGTTTCCTGTAATTAGCACATCAGGCTTGAACTCAAATAACTTCTGTGCCGTTTTAGGCCCGGCGCCATGTGCATCATTTGCAGCTTCCCGATTATCATAATGTGAAATATTATCATTACTCTCATCATAAATGAGAAAAAATTCTGTCCTGCCAAATCGTGGATCCACCTGTGAATCCCAATCGGTACCCTTAGTTGTAATTGCAATTTTCATAAGAAAAAACCCTTAATTAATTTGTATTTGATTTTATTGAAAGTACTTTGTTATTTCCTGTTTTAATTCGCCAAACCTGCCTTTATCACAGTGCTCAGAATAGATACCTATAAAGTCAACAATTTCATTTTTATAAAACAGATTAACCAAAAAAGAATCAAAAAGATGAAAATCACAATTGGTTTTTATCATATCCATTCCTTCTTTTAATTGCTTATATTCAATTTGTGGCTGAATCTTGAAATAATACCGATTTGTGTTATTTTCGTCTTGATATACACCTTCCTCAAGGTTTTTATACTCAACATACCTTTTGTAATAAATAAAACTGGTATAAACAGCTAACTTCTTATTTGAATAAAACTCTATGCCCAGCTTTTTTAATTCTTCTATTATATAAGGCAAATGGTCTGTTGATCTCGTATTTAATCTAACACACTGATGATATTGGTTTTGCATAGTCATCTGTCCGGCATATATACTGAGCTCGGATCCTAGTTTTTGGGTAATCTCTATAGCCTTTCTATAGATTACATCCTGAAAACAGCTCATGTCTTTTTTAATCGGCAAATACAAATGCCTATCCAAAAGACGTTTTTTATTAGGCGGAAAATTACCTATTGCATAATAATCAGGTGTAGGGTCTGATTCAAGGATCAAATAATTCAATTCACTACTTAAAGGCGATGATGCCACCGGGATTTCAAACGAAAAGCATGTTAATCCCTCAATGTTTTCTATTTGCATTTTAGTTTATTTTAGATACTATTTAATATGGTTTTCCAACTCTTCGTGATCAGCTCCCTTAAGGGACCATCAGCAAATTCAACAATCGTTTTTCCGTTTGTCATTGCTTTTGTAAAATCCTCATCGTAAGGGAGATTGGCAATGTGAATAATATTATTCTCATGCAGGAACTTCTCTATCTTTCCTGTAACTTCATAATTGATATCAGATTTATTAATGATACAACCGGCTTTGATATTGAATTTATGCACCAGCTCATAAACTCGCTTCAGATCATGTAATCCTGAAAGGGATGGTTCTGTAACCAAAACCACAAAGTTTGCACCTGAAAGAGACGAGACCACCGGGCATCCTACACCCGGTGAACCGTCCACAACAACGTAATCAACTCTTTCTTCCTCTGCAATATTTTTGGCTTCATTTTTTACTTTGGCCACCAGCTTCCCAGAATTATCCGCCCCAATGCCAAGCCTGGCATGAACCATTAAGGTTCCGGTTTTAATGTTTGAAACATACCATTCCCCAACATTTAGTTCTTTATTGGTAATTGCTTTGGTTGGACACACCCTGGCACAATATCCACAGCCCTCACAACTTAAAGGGTCGATACTATGCACACCATGAACAACACTAACGGCATCAAAGCGGCAAACCTCGGCACATTTCCCACATTGGGTACATAGACTCTGATTGATACTCGCCAGTTCGCCACTGTAGAAATCATCCGAATCTGCAAAGTCGGGTTGCATGAGAAGGTGCATGTCTGCAGCATCCACATCACAATCAGCCACAACCACATCTTTACCTCCAAGATAAGCAAAGGAAGCTGTAAGAGAAGTTTTTCCTGTTCCGCCCTTTCCTGATATGACTACAATCTCCTTCATGATATAATTCCTTCCTGCACAGACTTTATATATGCAATAATTTTATCCAGCTCCTGCTTTACTTCCGGCAATTCATTATAGATCAGCTTCCCCGCCGAATATAGTTCAGCAATTTTCCTGTCGTTAGGTATCCTGGCCAGAATCGGAATTTTTTCCTTTTCACAATATTCCATCACGTCATCATTACCAATGCCATAACGATTCACGACAACACCAAAGCCTTTATCCAGTTCTTTCATTGTCTCAGCAGCAAGCTTCAGATCGTGCAAACCAAAAGGTGTTGGCTCGGTAACCAGGATGACAAAGTCTACATCTTTAGTGGCCTCAATAACAGGGCATGAAGTACCGGGGGGAGAGTCATAAATTCTGATAATCTCATCATTGAATTTATTATCAACATATTTATGACTTTGTTTAATCAGAGGAACAGCCTGTTCCTCACCAATGTCCAGCCTGCTTTCGATAAATTGCAGCCTTTCGCTACTGTAGTGTTTCAGCTCACCCATTTTCTTAGGCACCATGGGAAGAGCATCGACAGGGCATAACTCTGAGCAAGCATAGCATCCATGACACAATTCAGGGAATACCATAATCATTTCCCCAAGCTGTATCACCGCATGGAAATTGCATACCTGTTGACATAATCCACATAGCGTACATTGATCTTCCTTCCATTCAGGGACCATCTTGTGCTTATCTTCCTTATGCACCAACTCAGACTTGATAAACAATCCCGAATTCGGTTCTTCAACATCCAGGTCAGATAAGGCCACATTTTCTGTTTCTGACAGGTAAGCAGACAAATTAACAGAAAGTGTAGTTTTCCCTGTACCCCCTTTTCCACTTGCAATGGCAATTTTCATAACTGCTTATCTAATGATCACAGGTATTATCACCACTTTCAAGCTGATTGCTAAAATATTGCTCAACAAGGACTTTGGGGTCATCTGAATTCACGCCCAGGTAAACCTCAATCTTATGGTGATTAAATATATCCTGCGCTTTAACACCCATCCCTCCGGCAATGATTGTACTTACTCCCTTTGCGGCAAGAAACCTCGGATAAGTGCCTGGTTGATGAACAGGAGGTGCGACATATTCAATGCCCATTACTCCCTGGTCCACTGTATCCACAATGGCAAATTTTTCTGAATGTCCAAAGTGAGCACATAATTTTCCACCTATAGTTGGAACTGCAAATAATTTTCTCATAATCTATA
>JBDLIJ010000053.1:0-16355 GCA_039714935.1 Bacteroidota bacterium
CTTAAAACTCAAAACTTAAAACTTAAAACTTAAAACTTAAAAATCATACCACAACCCTGTTAATCACAAAATATGCTATCACAAAAATAAATGTAACCAGCAATACGCCTCTGCCTGTATCATCGTATTTTTTCGTCACAAAATAATACCGTATCAAAAACAAATTTATAACAGGGCTGATCAGCTGAAGAAGGCTTTCATCAAAGTTGAGCGGAGAGGCACACAATCTGTTATATAGCAGCATAGCACTATAAAGTATAGCATAGACTGCCAATGGCATCAGGCTGCCGATCAATATTCCAAACCAATATGAATCTCTGTTAAACATCAAAATCAAATTTTTCAATATGCTTCATGGCATGGTGGGCAGTAAGGTCATAATGAACCGGCACGACAGAAACATAGTTTTGTCTGAGTGCCCATTCATCTGTTTCCTTCCTGTCGTCGAGCAGCTCAAATTTTCCCGTCAGCCAATAATAATCCCTGTTGGCAGGGTCCTTACGTTCATCATATTCTTCCACCCAGCGCGCATTGGCCTGTTCACAAACTTTCACTCCCTGTATTACTGAACCATTAACTGCCGGGATGTTTACATTCAGACAGGTGCGCTCGGGTAAACCTTTCTCCAGGACCTGCAAAGCTATTTGTTTTATGTATTTGCCCACGTTGCTCAAGTCGGCATGGTGATTATAATCACAGAAGGAGAAACCAATGGAAGGTGTTCCGCTGATCGTACTTTCAAGCACAGCACCCATGGTGCCCGAATAAACAATATTTACTGAAGCATTAGAGCCGTGATTAATGCCGGAGACCAGCAGGTCGGGTTTCTTTCTTAATACGATCTGCTCACCCAGCTTCACGCAATCAACCGGAGTTCCCTGGCATACCCACACCTGTAACCCATTCTCCTTATGCATTTTTCTTAGCCTCAATGGATGTCTCACCGTTATCGCATGCCCTGTTCCCGACATGGGATCTTCGGGAGCAACAACGGTTACATCACCGATCTCCTGCATGATAGAGGTAAGCTTCTTTATACCCGGTGCATCATAGCCATCATCGTTGGTCACAAGTATTTGTGGTCTGTCCATTTTTCAGATTCTGTATAAAATTACTAAAACTTCAACAATTCTTCGTACAATTTAAGCACAGGCAAACCCATCACGTTATAAAATGAACCGTTAATCCTTTCTACCCCCACGTATCCGATCCATTCCTGTATGCCATAGGCTCCCGCCTTGTCAAAGGGTTTATAATGATCAACGTAATAAATAATTTCTTTCTTGTGCAGTTGTTTAAAATAAACGTCGGTGGCGACTGCAAAGTTCACTTGCCTGGCAGCAGAACGGATGCTTACACCTGTAATTACCTCATGCATCTTCCCTGATAAGTTGCTCAGGGTATTGATAGCATCATCCCTGCTGGATGGCTTACCCAGCACTTCACCTTCAAGGCAAACGATGGTGTCGGCAGTAATAATAAGCTTTGAATCAGTAAAAAAATCAGCTTCAAATGCCGCTGCCTTTCTATTGCTTAGCAGGAGTGCCACTTCTTCCCCCGGCATCCCCAACGGGAAATCTTCCTGAACAGCTTTTACCAGTATCTCAAAATCCAGCCCGAGTTCTTGTAATAGCTGCTGCCTTCGTGGTGAGGCCGAGGCCAGGATGATCTGATATTTTTTCAGGTGTTCAAATACCATCTTAAATGCTTATATATATGAGCTCCATGGATAATATTCCGGCGAGCATAATGAGCTTAGCCATATTGCTGAGGAAGCCATAAGCATCGCTTTCTTTCGCTCTTGCCAGCTGATACAGCAGATAAATCAAGAGGCTTTGTACAGCTATCAGCAGGTACCAGGATGCCAGGTCCATCCCTTTGCTGAACAGTATCCATTGTGCTGCGGCCAACAGAATTATACTTATTATGATCAAGCCTCCCGCCAGCACCCTGGCCCGTTTCAGGCCCCATATCACCGGGAGGGTCCTGTATCCGCTTGTCATATCTCCTTTCACATCCTGTATATCCTTTAGCACTTCGCGGGTCAGTGAAAGCAGGAAGGCAAAGAGCGCATAGGCCCATACAAAACTGTTTATCGTTCCAAGCTGCCTGATCACACTCACAAAGTCAGCACCTTCTTTAAGTAGTATATAAAATTCAAACAGCCATATGACAAGCAACACCATCGCCGAAAGCAGTGCTACGATAAGGTTTCCCCAAAAAGGCATACGCTGATACCGTGACGAATAGTACCATAAAAGGCCTATGATCGCAGGAAAAACCAATCCCAATTGGAAGGAAGCTGCAAGGTAGGCCAGATAGAAGCCAAGCAGAATGGCAACAGCATTGATAATGTAATAGGCATTTAATGCCTTTCGAACAGAGATCTTTCCTTCCAGCATATTTTTTCCCGGTTTATTCTTTCTGTCGGTATTCACATCAAAGTGATCATTGATGATATATCCTGCTGCTGCTATCAGGAGTGTTGTCATCACCAGCATGAAAAAATTAAGATGTCCCAGGGGCGCTTCCACCTGGTGCAGCTTCAGCAGGGGCCTGATGATTCCGTATCCCAGCAGATACTGGGTAATAATGATCATGGCAAGGTTTGGGATACGCAATATGTTCAGCCAGTTTCTGAAGCCCGAAGATCTACCATTTGAACGCGTCATCATTCATCCAGTTTTGTTGTAGTTTTAATACTTGTTCAATAATATCTCTCACACAACCTTTTCCACCATTGTAATGAGATATATAGTGTGAGATCGCTCTTATCTCTTCAGCCGCATCGGCCGGACATGCGGCCACAGCGGCAAGCTGCATCACCTTATAATCCGGAATATCATCACCCATATAAAGCACTTCCTCCTTTTTAATATTGTGCTCGTTGAGGTATTGATCAAATACGTCAACCTTATGCTCAACACCCAGGAATACATCCTTTATGCCAAGTGAGGCAAGCCTTTTGAACATTGACTCTGACTTCCCTCCTGAGATTACAGCAATTCTGTATCCTTTCTTCACAGCCAGTTGCAGCGCATAGCCATCCCTTACATTTGCCGTACGCAGGGGCTCCCCCTCCGCTGTGAGCGTGATTATACCTTCGGTGAGTACGCCATCGTAATCAAAAACAAAGGTGTTGATGTCTTTAAGAAGTTCTTTATAATTCGTCATTGGCATTATCAGTTTGGTCAATGATATTTTTCGAAATACGTTCGTACAGTTCTCTGGCTGCCGGATTGTTCCTGAGTAGATCCAGGTGTTTTTCAATTACCTGCATATCTTTTCTCAATGCAGGACCTGTTTGTGATTGATCCGGCCCCAGTTCAACTGCCTTGGCTGCAGTTTCCCTGATAAGGGGGATCAGCAGGTCGAAATCAAAACCATTATCCCGCATCAGTTTCCTTGCAATATCATACATATGATTGCTGAAGTTGGAAGCGAATACTGCGGCGATATGCATCAGCTCACGCTTCATTGAATCTGCAACCTTAACATTGCCGCTTAGCTTTTTTCCAAGTGTAAGCAATTGATCTTCATTATCAATTCGGTTGGCCTCTACCAGGAAGGGTACTACCGACAGGTCAATCTTCCTGTTTCTGGTAAATGTCTGAAGGGGATAGAAAACCCCTGTATTTTCAGAATATGGCGACAATATATCCATGGGCACCGATCCGGATGTATGTACCAGCAGCTCGTCAGTCAAACCAAGTTTTGGCAGAATCTCATTCATGGCATCATCTGGCAGAGCCATAAGGTACAAGTCCTGCCCTTTAATAATATTGTCAAATGAAATGCTATGCTCCGCTCCTGTCATTTCTGCCAGAGATTTGACAGCAGCTCCCCTTCTGCCGGCCACTTGCCTGATGTTGCATGCCGCATCGCGAAAGGCACAAGCCAGTTGTGTACCGACATTCCCGGCACCAATGATCACAATATTTTTTATCTCTGCCATATTGAAATAAGCTTGGCGAAGTTACGAATTTATAATTATGGATTATGGATGAGGTTTTGAGTTTTGAGTTTTGAGTTTTGAGTTTTAAGTTTTGAGTTTTGAGTTTTAAGTTTTAAATTAGTTGACCATTTTTAACTGCCTACTGCCTACTGCCTAAACAATTACTCCAAACAATTGTTATAAATGCTATAGTTTGATTTTTAATGACAAATGAATATTCGATAAAAGACCTGGAGCGCATCACAGGAATTAAAGCCCATACGATCAGGATTTGGGAAAAAAGGTATGATATTGTCAAACCCGAACGGACAGTGTCAAACATTCGTCATTACAGTGACGATGAGCTTAAGCATCTGCTGAATGTTTCGGTACTGGTAAATAATGGGCATAAAATATCGAAGGTTGCCGGTTTGAGTGAGCCCGAATTAAGCATGAAGATCATTGAACTGAACGATCTGAAATCGCCTGAATGCTGTGGGCAGGTTGAAAGCCTGATCGTAGCCATGATCGATATGGATGAAGAGAAATTTGAGAAAGTGCTCAACGCTTCAATCATCAGAACAGGTTTTGAGAACACTTTGTTTGAAATAATTTATCCGCTCATGAAAAAAACGGGGATTTTATGGCAAACAGGGACCATAACATCAGCACAGGAACATTTTCTTTCTAATATGATCATGCAGAAGCTTTTTGCTGCCATCGACACATTATCCGTGCATCATCATGCCAAAAGCAGCAAATCATTTTTACTGATATTACCAGAATGGGAACTTCATGATATTGGCCTGCTTGTATACAAATACTTAATACGGAGACAAGGCCATAAAACCATCTTCCTCGGACAGGGTGTGCCCCTGGATGATGTTATAGCTGTAAAAAATCAGATCGATCCGGATATCATTGTAACATCCTTTTCATCTTCAGTAATGAATGTACAGATGACAGATTACCTTTTCAAACTAAATGAGCACTTCTCTGCCCGGCCTATTTATGTTTGCGGCCTCCAGGCAGGTAAACTACATTCAATAATTCCCAATAATATCCAAAAGGTCGCAACGGCACTTGATTTCAGGGATAAAGTCCTGAAATCCCTGTAGCATATATCTGGCTTATTCAATATTTAGCCAAATAATATTCCCTTCTTAATCTATTTAGGTACATTTTTACTTTTATTTTATCAAGCTGTTATTGAGTCTTTTACAAATTTTATTTAGATTTATTCTAAAATACTAACAAAATATATTGACATTCTAACATATATTTGTTTAACTTTGCGGAAACGGAATTAAACAATAGCCAATATAATGACAAGCATCGAATTCAATTATAAATTGACCGGCATGCAGCAGCATCTGGAATATTTTGCCCGGAAGTTAACAAACAATGAAGATGATGCACAGGACCTCTTGCAGGAAACATTCCTGAAAGCACTGATTTATAAGGATAAATTTGTTGACTCAACCAATCTGAAAGCCTGGCTTTTCACCATCATGAAGAACATCTTCATCAATAATTACCGACGTAATGTCAGGGCAAAAACGATCATTGATACTACTGAGAATCTTTATCACATTAATAATTCCACAGGCCACGCCCCGCTAACACCCGAATCAAGCATGAATGAGAAAGAGATCCTTCATGAGATCATGAATTTATCAGACGATCAGCGCATTCCATTTGAAATGCACACACAGGGGTTTAAATACAAAGAAATTGCAGAACAACTTGAGATTTCCATTGGCACGGTAAAAAGCAGAATCTTCTTTACCAGGAAAAAGCTTATGGATAACCTTAAAGATTTTGACAACTAGATTATTTTATTCAAAAGAAAAGGATAGTTGCCAGATTTTAGAACTGAGGTTTTCTATGCCTCCCGTATAGATATTTTCTTCCTCCCGTAATAAATTAAAGAGGCCATACGACATCTTGAGTTCGATGCCAAACTTGAACCAGGCATTGTAAAACTCAATCCCTACCCCTACTTCTGCAGCAATATCATGTTTCCCCAGCTTCACCAGGGTCTCATTATCTTCTTCTTGTTTGTCGCTTCTGGTGGCTGCCAGGTCAAGTACATATTTTCCTCCTGCAAACACATAGGCCCCAAAATTATGAACACGCTGCGACCTGTACCGTATATGAAAAGGGAAGTCGACATGTGCCGAAGTGATATTCTTCCTGATATCCACATAGGTAGCTTCGCCTTCAATAAAAGCAAGCATGGAATAATCAAGATATCTTTCGCCGAAAGCCAGTGAAGGGATAAAACGAAGATCGACATACTTTCCCATCCTTAGATTACCCACAATGCCAACGGTAAAGCCCATAGTCGGCTCAGAGCCTACATTCAGCAGACGTAAGCTATCGGCATAAATATCAGGTGACTGAAGAGAGTCATATGTTACAAACTGGAATCCATCCCGCATCTTAATCGTAAAGTCCATTTGGTTCATGGCAAGGATAAATCCAAAGTGATATGGTGCGTGGTTATAGGTAGGCAGGTTCATAACACCTCTTTTTTGGGCGTATGCATTTCCGGTCGCCAAAATGAGGACAGCAACAATTATTATGCTTATATATCGTACCAGCTTCAAAAGATTACGTATTTATTATTGTAATTAACGAAGATTTTGATGGATTATTTCAGTTCTGCCAGTGCATCGCTGATCCTGGCAATGGCAGTGATCAATATCTTTTTTGAAGTTGCATAGGATATCCTGATGCAGTTTGGGTTTCCAAAAGCATCGCCGGGCACCAGGGCAACATAGGCATGATTCAATAAATACATGCACAGGTCGCTACTATTGTTTATCACCTCATCGCCAAATTTCTTCCCGAAATACTCACTAATATTGGGGAAAAAATAGAATGCACCTTCCGGCAGGTTATTTTTAAGCCCGGGGATCTCTTCCAGCAAGCCATATACCAGGTCACGTCTTTCCCGGAAGGTTTCCACCATCTTTTTGACCTCACTATTGGTGGTCGGATCACACTTCATCGCCTCCATGGAAGCATATTGCGATATGGAGCAGGTGGCAGAAGTGACCTGTCCCTGCAGCTTGTCGCAGGCTTTTGCAATTTCAGGTGGCGCAGCAAGAAAGCCTACACGCCAACCAGTCATGGCAAAGCCTTTAGACACACCATTTATTGTAATCACCCGGTCCTTGATGAAATCAAATTGAGCAATGCTGGTATGATCGCCTTCAAAGCGTATAAGCTCATATATTTCGTCAGAAATAATATATATGTTAGGATGTGCAGCAATAACTTCTGCAATTGCCTTTAACTCATCTTTTGTATACACAGAACCGGTGGGGTTACACGGGCTGCTGTATATTAACACTTTTGTCCTGGGGCTTATGGCGGCCTCAAGCTGTTCAGGACTTATCTTAAAATCATTTTCAAGGCTTGCTTCTACCACCACGGGTACACCTTCAGCCAGCTTGATGATCTCCTTATAAGAGACCCAGTACGGGGCGGGTACAATCACCTCATCACCTTTATTCACAAGGCACAACATGGCGTTGGCAATAGAGTGCTTCGCCCCGCCTGACACGACGATCTGCTCAGGAGCATAATCCAGCTTATTATCACGCTTGAATTTCTCAGAAATAGCCTTTCGCAGTTCAGGATATCCCGAAACCGGCGGGTAATGGGTTTTATTCTGATCAATGGCCTCCCTGGCGGCATCTTTGATAAATTCAGGTGTATTAAAATCCGGCTCCCCGATGCTCAGGTTGATCACATCATAGCCCTGAGCTTTCAGTTCTCTGCTCATCCTGGTCATGGCCAGGGTTTCTGATTCAGAGAGCATATTAATTCGATCCGACAACGCTTCCATCATAAACATAGCATTATTCATAAAAATGAAAGGCAAAGGTACTAATTTCCCATATAGTAAAAAATCTCAGGATATCAGGATATCAGATATCAGATATCGCTTATCTGATATCTTGTATTATGTATGCAATTATAAGTATATTTATGCGTTCAATAGTCACCAAAAATTAATATGATGAACGAGTTTCTTGAGATCCTTAAATATGTACTTCCCTCACTGGTTGTTTTTGCAGCCGCCTATTACCTCATACGCACCTTTCTCGACCATGAGATCAAGCAGATCAAAGAAGAAAAAAAAGATGGCGAGCGTAAAGCTGTGATCCCCTTACGTTTTCAGGCCTATGAGCGCATAGTGCTTTTTCTGGAACGTATCAGCCCACCGAATCTGGTATTGCGGGTAAACAGGGCAGGGCTAACAAAAGAAATGCTACATGCAGCTTTACTGCAAACGGTACGGGAAGAATATGAACACAACCTTGCACAACAGATCTACATCTCAAATAAAGCATGGGACCTGGTTAAAGGAGCTAAAGAAGAAGTGCTGAGCGACATTAACACCGCAGCAGCAAAAATGACAGAAAAAAACACAGCTGCAGACTACGGACAGCAGGTGATCTCATTACATCTTGACAAGAAGTCGCATGCTCATGAAGCAGCGCTGCAATACCTGAAAGAAGAGATCAGAGAGATGTTTTAGGTGCTGGGTGTTAGATTTTAGGTGTTAGGGCTCAAATATCAAAACTCACCATTCTTAATTACCAATCTCCAATAATCATTAATCATTAGGATTTCATCACTCTAAAAAATATTGAGTGTAGAGTGTTAATCATCTTCCAGGTCAGCCTGAAACTTAAACCCCAGCCTTTTCCCTGTTTTCAGGCGCATGGTGTCGAGTGTGGTAAGGAATTCCATGGCCCTGACCTCTTTCACCGCATCATAAGGGGGGGTAAGTAAATCGAAATCAATCGTATATTTCATAGCTTGCTCAATGATGTCACAAACTTTTTCACGATCAAGGGTAGCATCAACAAAATTATTGGGAAGCAGGCGTAGCTCCTTCTTTCCGTCAAGATAAAAATGCTGCTCTTTATTGATAAATACCCTTCCAAGAAGGTATCCGACATCGTTTACCCTTCGGTATTTAAACGAATCGCGCAGAAAGTTGAAAATATTGATCACCCCGCAAAAAGAACGGCTTGTATCTTCTTTCACATAAGAAGTTTTATGGATGATATGATCCCGCGGAAATTCAAATACATTAGTATGCATCATAAATACGAGGACATCACCGGCAAACTTCAGCTGCACCTCGAACTGTCCTTTTTCGCTGAACTCAACAGGGATATCAGAATCACTATTGATATCTGATTGATCATAGGCTTCAGATAATTCACGCAGGACATCCTTAAAGATAAGGAAGCTCTCATGTGTTTGCTGAAATACCTTTTGCTTCAGGGTGCCTTTTTCAACCAGGCTATTGAATAATTTTTGTCTTCTTTCGGATGTGGTCATGATTGTGGTGATTATGGATTGCTAAGATAGGGAAAAATTGGGTACTGGATACCGGTAACCGGTTACCGGTTACCGGCTACCGGGTGCAGGAGTTCTTGATCAGGTATAAAAGAATTTTAAATAATATTTTTGCAGAATAGAAAAATAGTTTTATTTTTGCACTCCGAAAATGAACGGCCCGTTCGTCTAGCCAGGTCAGGACGCCAGGTTTTCATCCTGGTAACAGGGGTTCGAATCCCCTACGGGCTACAAAAAAAATGCCGCTTCATGCGGCATTTTTTTTGATTGTCGATTCTGTATTGTCAATTTTTAATGTTTGATTTCCTCCCAAAGCCAGCTAGATAAATTGTCATCCAGAGCGAAGCGCCCCCCCAGCGTCGCGCACTCCGCTTGCAGCGTAATCGTTATATTCTTATCTTAGTCGTATAAGAGGTTACGATACACACCAAAGACATAAGCCCTGACCTACCATGTATTTACTTAGCCCGGGCTAACTCAATAGATTTTAATAAATAAACTTTAGTCCATAATGTAATCAACACATTATCAAGTCAGATTCTTAATTGTACTTACAGGACACAGAATTAAAAGTTTTTCACTATATTCGCTATTAAACAATAGAGAATGATCCCAAATATCATGAGATCATATTAATAATACATTTTCATAATATACAACGCCATGAAAAAAGTTATCTCAATTATTATTAGCATTTCATTTGCTGTCATTGCCCTGGGACAGGAACAAAACTTCGGACAAACAGACCCAAAACCGGTAAGGAGAGGATATATCGGGTTCTCTCTAGGTGCTGCCATCCCCACGGGCGACTTTGCTTCAACAGATATTAATTCAGATAACAGCGGTTTTGCACAGACCGGTCTCACCATCCAGCTTGTGAACTTCGGATACACTTTTGGTGGAAACTTTGGCATTGCCGGCATGTGGAGCGGAGCGGCCTTTGCCCTTGATGTGGAATCACTGGCCAAAAACACTGGTCTCAGTGGCATGACTGTAGAATCTGACCTCTGGAGCTTTGGTGCTTTTATGGGTGGACTGCTTGTTAGCCTGCCATCAAATTCAATGAATGTGGATTTCCGGTTTATGATCGGATCAGGATCAGGCACGGCACCGGAGATGAGTATCTCAGGGTTTGTAAACGGATCACATGTAGATATAATTCAAAATAGTGCAAGTGCTATGTCGCTGGCCTACGACCTTGGCATCGGGCTTCGACTGAATGTGTCGAAACTCATAAGCCTGAACCTGTTTATGGACTATCTGGGATGCAAAGCCACCTTTGTCACCGATATATACGCCGGATCCCTCTTCCTGGAAACAGTCGAGTTTGTACAACCCATGAACCAGCTGAACATTACAGGAGGGATTGGCTTCAGGTTGCCATAACATTCGATATCCGAAATTCGATATTCGATATTCGAAGCTAGGCATTCAATACCTCAAACAAATAGTCTTTGGTTTTCTGATTATAGATACCATCCACTGCCAGTCCTGTTTTCATCGATTGAAGCAGCTTGACAGCATCCTCCGTCAGGGGGCCGAAATCACCATCGCTGGTACCACAGTCGATGCCGGCTGCCTTCAGGGCATCCTGTAACATTTTTACCTTGTTACCAGCATCATTCCTTTTCAGTGTTGGCTCTGGCAAAGAGGTCATGCCTGACTCTGACAGTCTTCTGAATCCCAACACATTCTCTATTGAGTAAGCAGAAACGGAAACCTGATTCCCCTGGTTGCCGCCCAGGCAATAAACCCTTTCTCCATCAATAGAAAATCCGAAGAAGAAGCCTACGTGGCCTTTCCATGAGTCGGGAGTGCCACGCCAGAATACCACTACATCACCGGGCTCAGGAGCAGCATCTACGTTCATCCCCTCCAGTAACCACGATCGGGCATTGGCTTTACCACTGGTTATAAGCCCTGCCTTTTTAGCCACCCAGTTCACAAATATGCTGCACCAGGGTGTTTCGTCGTCATCGACCCAGGCAAAACCTGCTTCCTTAGCATAATTTACGATGGTCGGGTTGTCCTCAGGACCACTGATCTCCTTCTGCCCCAACTCAGAAATTGCAATCTTTAAGATCTTATCCATGTTTTGTTATTCTTGTACTAATTCATATAATACATCTTCGCAAAGTCCAAAGCATTGGTATACATGAACTTTTCAACAACCTCCTCAACACTCAAGCCCTGTAAAAGCTCATCAATACCGGGCTGTTGCGGCAGCAGTTGCAATGCCATGGATTGAAAGTCGGCAAACTCCTCAGAGGTAATAAACCCATCTTCGGGATTAATCATTCCATCGAAATCAGTGCCTATGGCAAGCATATTCCAGATCTTTACTTTATCAGCATCTGGAACCTGGGCTGAGTATACGATGACCTTAACGATGCCCAGGATATGTTCGATCATCTGCTGCGCCCAGAACTCCCTGACCTCAGGTGTCCGTTTCTTGATATCCCTTTTAGTAAACTGCTCCTGGTAATCATCGATGACCTGCTTCCCGGAAAGTATCCGTTCATCAAAATTCAGGCCCATGATGCCATTAGAATCAAATATTTCTAATATCTCATCATCACAAAGGTTGATACTCCAGTTGTTGAAGTTCTCAGAGTCATTATATTTCTCATCATCCGTATCGGGCCTGGCGATGGCTGATGTCATTCTGGGATGTCCCGAATATCCTGTATGGCTAACCACTATCGGGATCTTATTAGGGTCTTCCCTCCCCTGGTTATATTGCCTGATCTTAGCATAATACTCTTGTCTGGCCGACACACTCATGTGCTTGCTGTCAATGAGTATCCTTTGTCCGTTACCGGCATAATCCCCGATCCCTAAAAAGCAATCGATCACCTTACGACCGTTCTCATTGATAGGTTCATTCAGGCCGATCGACTGATCAAGCAGCTTGCTGGCCTGGGCAGGCAGGCTGCGTGCATGGCCGCAAAAGCCATTGTAAAAGTGATGCGACAGCGAGAGGAAAAAAGGAGGGTGATCCCATTCTTTCACCGCTTCGATATTTTGAATGACCTGATCCACATCAAAAGCACCATTCTCAATATGTGTAGCATTGCCGCTCACAAATGTCTGAGCACCTTCCACTGACATGATCACTCCAATGGTGCCTTCTTCATCCAATATCTGGTCGATATCGTCAGATGGCCTGAGAATAACATATTTGTAATTTTTACCATCAACAGTGTGAACCCTCCCGTTTTCTTCATGCAGAAAATGATATTCCTTATGGAAGAAATCGAAGTAATCATAATCATCACTCTGTACCATATTCACATATTTCACAGGGACCTGGGAAACGATCCTTGCAGCCATGTCCGCAAGCAGTCCTTCCTTCAGAAATTTTGGATTGAACCAACCTTGTTCAATAGGGTAAATAGAGATGTAGATAAGCTTTACCTCAGCCTTTGCCAGGGTGGTGAAGTCAGCCTGTGAATATTCAGGGTACTTGCTTTTGCGTTGCCTGGCTTTGGGTGGATCATAATCCCACACATTGTTATTCCGGGGTTTTTCTGCAACCTTAAAAGCAAAGGGGTGCATCCCGGAGTGACAGTGAATATCTGCGAATTTTGCCATTATTATTTGTATTAAACACTATAAATATTCGAAATCTGAGATTCGAAATCTGAGATTCGAAATTTGAAATTCGAAGCTATACCCGATACTCGATATTCAGTCCCATGTTCATCTCACCCTGCTCATCTTCTTCGTCTGCGAGTGCTTCCCTGTACGCAGCTGATAGAAGTATATTCCATTGGCGGCCGTGCCAGCCCTCCATTCTACCTTGTATTCTCCGGCATCATATTCCTGATCTGCCAGCGTGCTCACTACTCTTCCCAGATGATCATAAACTGTGATAGTAATATGAGATCTTTCGCTTACTTTGAAAGGGATGGTCGTTTGCCCGTTGAGCGGATTAGGATAATTCTGTCCCAATTTCACGCTTGAGGATGGAAGCTTTCCAGGCGGGTCAGGGATGCCAACAATTGAGTGTACACAAACATTGTCGATATAAAATTCCTGGCCGCCGACGAGAAGCTTTTCAACAGACCCCTGTATCATACACTGGCCTATGCTCCCGCTCATGTTGAAGCTGATCGTAAATCCTGGCGGTGATGGCATCATAGTTAGCTCACCTGCGTAGATGGTACCACCATTTATTGATAAATTTTCATGGCCGCCATAATCAGCGAAATCAAAAGTTACCATATCAATCCAGTATCCGGTTTCCATGAAATCAAATATCAGGTTTATATTGCCTTCACGCATATCCTGTCCGGTTCCAATCCCTGAGGCTGTAGTTACTTCTGCATTACCAAAAGTACTTCCTCCTCCCACATAATAGAAATTATCCACCATCACAGGGATGGAGTTTTGGGTAAATATAACATCACCCGGGCTATTAATCCCGGAACCATACATCGTTCCTAATCCCAATGGCTCAAAATCAACACACTGTGTCGTAAATCCGACCTCCATCGGGCAGACATTATCAATAGAAAATTCCTGTCCGCCAACGACCAGTTCCGTTATGGTTGTTGCATAGCTGACTACTGTTGCCTGCTGGTAGCTTCCCATGTTCGTGATGAGCAGTGAAAATCCCGGTGGCATGATGGCTGCACCCAGCTCTCCGGCAAAGATTGGATAGCCATTTACTGAAATATTCTCATTTCCACCCTGGTCTTCAAAATCGAAGGTTACCCAGTTAGGCTGAAATTCCATGCCTGTAAAGTCGAATCTGAGGTTAATGTTGCTTGTCCACATGGCCAGGCCTGTACCGTAAACAGGATCCCCGTCGATAACAGTGCATGTGCCAAATGTTCCGCCTCCGCCGGTCCATTCAAAATACTCCACGCTTACCGGGATATTATTTTCGGTAAAGATCACCTCTCCGATAGTATTGATTCCATTTCCAAAAGTTGCACCTGGTGATAGCAGGTCAAAATCAACACAATCAGATGGATCGACCACCTTCATCGCACACACATTGTCGAGGGCGAATTCCTGCCCACCAACCACCAGGGAAGTGATCTCTCCCGACATTACTGCCCTGTAGAATGTGCCCATATTTACAAAAGAGATACTAACGCCCACGGGCATAGGGGCCGACATCAGCTCTCCGGCAAAAATTGGTGAACCGTTCACGGAGATATTTTCGTTGCCACCTGAATCAGTGAAGTCAAAATAAACGCGATTGGGTACAAATGCAAGGTTGTTGAAATCAAATCCGAGATTAACATTGTTGGTCCCCATGGCCATGGGTGTACCAAAACTCCCTATGCCATCAACGACAGTTGCGACACCAAAGGTCCCTCCTCCTCCGGTCCATTCAAAATTTTCAACTGTCACGGGAATATCATTCTCAGTAAAAATCACATCCCCCGGCGCGTTGATACCATTACCATAAGTGGTACCGATCGCTAATGACTCAAAATCTACACAGTTTTGAGCGAATGATATTGCGGGAAAATAGAATACCATTACCATCAAAAATTTTACATATGTTTTCATAGGCTTAAAGTTTTTGGGTAATTTAAAGATTGCGGGTTTTGAGTTAAACAAGATACAAAATTTATGAGGGATTTCAAAATTTATGAGTTTTTGAGAGGTGGGGAGGGGGAGACTTGGGGAGGGGGGATGGACTTCTTCTACCTTCTATCACCTTCTACAATCTTCTTTATTCCCTTTTACATGTTCCCTTTTGCATGTTCCTTTTACATGTTCCCTGTTACATGTTCCCTTTTGCATGTTCCCTTTTGCATGTTCCCTTTTACATGTTCCCTTTTGCATTTGCCATTTGCCATTTTACCATTAATTAATTTTTTGAAATAAAATTTTTTGAATTTTAGAAATTTTTCTATCTTTGCAGCCCCAAAATGATGGGTTATAGAATAATAAAAGAATAATTTATAAGCATATGGCTAATCACAAATCAGCTTTAAAGAGGATCAGACAGAACGAGAAAAGAAAGATTCACAACCGCTATTATGGCAAAACCATGAGAAATGCGGTGAGAAAGTTCAGGGCTATGGACAATAAAAAAGAAGCCGAAGAAAAGCTTCCGGGCATCGTTTCCCTGATCGACAAACTGGCCAAAAGGTCTATCATTCATAAGAATAAGGCTGCCAACCTGAAATCGAAATTAACAAATCATGTCAATTCCATGTAATTGATAAATATATTTTCTTGAAAAGTCTCACCTGTTTCAGGTGGGACTTTTTTTGTTTTTGGGTATTAATAGTCAGGAGGACCTATGACTGACTATCACAAAAACATACCTATCAGACTCTGGGCAGAGGATGACCGTCCCAGGGAAAAACTACTTTTAAAAGGCAAAAGGGCACTGAGCAATGCCGAGCTGATTGCCATACTTCTGGGATCAGGAGGAAAAGATTATACGGCGCTGGACCTGTCGAAACGTATTCTGGACGATTCCGGAGGAAAGCTAAAGGAATTATCACGGCTTAGCGTTGGCGACCTGACCAGGAAGAAAGGCATCGGGCCTGTTAAAGCCATCACACTGATTGCTGCACTGGAGCTGGCAAACCGCTCTGAGACAGAGGCAGGCAGAAGCAAAAAAAAGGTCAGCTGCAGTCGTGATGTATATACACTTTTCCGGCCACTACTCCACGATTCAAGCTATGAAGAGTTCTGGATACTGCTCCTGAACAGGGGTAATAAGATCATCAATAGCATCTGCATCAGCCAGGGCGGGCTATCGGGCACTGTAGCCGATCCAAAAAAAATATTCAAAATGGCCCTGGAGCAATATGCAGCTACCGTAATCCTGTGCCATAACCATCCAAGCGGGAATATAAAACCCAGCGAATCCGATATAAGGCTGACACAAAAGCTTAAAAAAGCCGGCTCCTTCCTGGACCTGCCCGTAATCGACCACATCATCGTTGGAGAGAATAATTATTTCAGTTTTGCGGATGAGGGATTGCTTTAGGAGAAGGGGGGACTTGGAGACGGGGGGGTGGGGAGAGGGGGAGTAAATTATTACTGAACTTAA
>JBDLIJ010000054.1:0-15783 GCA_039714935.1 Bacteroidota bacterium
ATTGGCACTGGAAGAAAAAAAACAGCTTCGCAAAGATAGCTGTGATGAGATATTCGTTGAGGCTTATATGAGGTGTGATGATGATAACAGGCCCCCAGATGCCTGCGGCATAAAAAAATGCCACCAGCATTTCCTTCTGGAACAGGGGTGATGATCTTCTCGGAAGTGCCAGCATAGCGATCAGGTGGTCGGCAGTGTAGATCAGCCATTGGTATAAGCGGCCAATCGACAGACGATCAAGCTCCATCTTCATGCATATTTTATTGCTCTACGCCCGGCACCCTATCAATGATGCTTCATGCTCTCCTCCAGGTATGGGTGATTCTTTTGCAACAGTGGTGCCTTGCTTAAGGAATATGCTACAACAAGTGCGAACAATCCAAGAAATCCCAGGAAAGAACCTATTTCGATGAGTCCAATTTGTAATGCTCCATAGGTGCCTACGATGATCTGCTGATACAGATCGATCCATTGTCCGATAATGAGGATAATGGCAATCACCAATACGGCATTTTGATTCCTTGCGATCTTAGTTGATAACAGCAGTACGAAAGGAACGAGCCAGTTAAGCACAAATTCACCCCAGAAGAGTATCTGAAATTCTCCCTTTGTCCTCGGCAGGTAGTATACTGTTTCTTCCGGAATATTGGCATACCATATCAGGATGTATTGCGAAAGCCACATATATGTCCAGATGATGCTGAGCACAAAAATAAATTTTGTCAGATCACCCAGATGCGCCTTGCTGAACCAGGGGATATATCCTAGTTTGCTCAGGATAATCAGGATGACTGTGAGTACAACGGTACCATGATAAAATGCCATGGCAAAATTTCTGATTGCAAAGATGGTGGAGAACCAGTGCACATCAATGGACATGATCCAGTCGAAGGTGGCCAGCGAAAATGTTAATGCCAGCGCGAATATGTATACCTTGGAATAGAATTCCATTTTCTTAAAATACTTCATGCCGCCAAGCTTATCCTCTTTTAGGGAAAACCTGCGGATCATCTGGGTGAGCAAGATCCACACGAGGAAGTAGAAGATATACCGCAAAACAAAGAAAGGCATGTTCAGAAAGGGTGCTTTGTGTGCAATCAGCGGATCATGATCAGCAACCCCTTCATGCGCCCAGTGGTACAGATCTTGCATGCCCAGGAACAATATAGGGATCATCAGGATTGCGATGACAGGGATGATGTTTCCAACTGCCTGATAAATTCTGTTAAACCCTGCTGACCAACCTGTGTTGGCAATATACTGGAGTGCTCCAAAAAATGTGACCCCGATACCCAGTGTGAGAAAGTAATAATTGTTCATCAGGTAGTTTGCCCAGGTTTTAACAGGATTGGTATAAAACCCATAGCTAAGGGTAGCGATGCCAATGATGATCAGAGCAATGCTTATGATCTTAAAGCTTGATGAAATATGTATTCTTTTCTCCATCGTCTAAATTTTTATGTTATCCAATTTCGTGTCCGGAAATATACTGTATTTATTTTGCTAATGTTCTGATATGATTAATCACCATCCAGCGATGTTCCGGTTTTATCTGTGCTCCATGTGCACCCATCAAGCCTGAGAGTGAGCCAGCAGTGATGATATGGTATATTTCTCCATCAGGCTTGGATTGTACGTAGTCTTCAACAAGTGATGTTGGTTTAACAGGGAATTTTTTACTCGTAAATAAGTATCCGTCTCCTTTGCCCAGCGCTCCATGACAGTTGCTGCAATAGACGTTATACTGTTCTCTTCCTATAGCCAGGTTTTCCGCATCAGCTTTAATAGGATTTATGAGTTCCTGGCCTGCACGTTGTTGATCTTCATAGGATTTTGCCTTATATGGGTACAGTGTTTGCCCCCTGGCAATGCTTCCTTCCGGAGGCATTTGATTGGTGATGCTGTCCGCAAAAACAGGGTTCTCGGAATAGGCATCATAAGGCTCAGAATAATACATGTCGGGCATATAAGCATATCCGGGATTGTTCCTGCTGTGATCACAGGCGCTAAGGAAGATGCTTGTTGTCAGTACGACAAAAAATAATTTTACGGTTAGTCTTCTCATAACAATCAGAAATTAATCATTTTCTTCAGGTTTATAACCTTCGGGTTCTTCTTTTTCGGATACTTCGACAGCGCCGGCATCCTCCAGTACTTTCATAATATTACTGGCTTCCTCTGCTGACATATCTTTACTTTTTTCAATGCTGATGATGAATTTGTCATCAACAGCAGAAGGGTCAATCATGGCCACTTTTTTGCCTGGCCATAGTTTTTGCCGGACAAAAAATGTCATAAAGGTGAAGAAGGTGGCAATGTTGATGGTCATCACGAATAAAATAATGACAAAAGACAGGGAGTTAAGAGGCTTTCCTCCGAATTTCAAAGGATAGCTGATAACTGATATCCAGTATAAAAAGGCGTATGTTACCAAAACACCGATCACACCATAGAGGAATGTCATGTATGGTATTCTGGTTTTCAGGCCCAGGACATGAAAAACCTCGTGGATAGGGAAGGGCGAAAAAACATTCTTGATCTTAATGCCTTTCTCCTGTACTTTTTTGATGGCGCCGACAAGCACATCAGGGTCGTCGTACACGCCTATGAAATTTGTCTTATTCATCCTTGTCATTATTTGTCAGGCTGGTTTCTTTATTGATTCCTTTTATTTCACTGATAGCGATCATCGGTATGTAACGGAAGAACAGCAATACCCCTAAGCCAAATATTCCCAGTGTGCCAACAAAGATGGCTACTTCAACCGGAGTTGCACTATACGGTGCCCAGCTGGAAGGGAGGAAGTCTTTTGAAAGTGATGTAACAACAATTACATAGCGTTCGAACCACATCCCTATATTAATAAATATGGAGATGATAAAAACAACAGTAATATTTGTCCTGATCTTTTTAAACCAGAATAGTTGCGGGATAATGGCATTACAGGTGATCATCGTCCAGAAAGCTATGGTGTATTCACCTGTGACGCGATTTTTCATGAAGGTAAACATCTCATACTCAGCTCCTGAATACCATGCCATAAAAAACTCTGTGGTATAGGCTGTTGCCATGATAAGGCTGACAAAGGTTAAGATGCGTGCGATGGCATCGAGATGCCCTTTGGTTACATAGTCCTGGTATTTAAATACTTTGCGAACAATGATCATCAGTGTGAGCACCATCCCAAATCCTGAGAAGATTGCTCCGACAACAAAGTATGGAGGGAAGATGGTTGTATGCCATCCCGGTATCACTGAGGTAGCAAAGTCCATGGAAACGATAGAGTGAACAGAGACTACCAGTGGGGCTGCAAGCCCGCCAATCATCAGTGCTGCTGTTTCAAAGCGAAGCCACCCACGTGCAGATCCGACCCATCCAAAGCTCAGGGCGCCATAAACGGCCTTTTTAACTTTCGAGGTGGCGCGTTCACGGATGGTGGCAAAATCTGGTATCATGCCAATATACCAGAAAACTGCTGATGCCATCAGATAGGTGCTGATAGCCACCACGTCCCAGAAGAGGGGAGAGTTGAAATTATCCCACAGAGGACCGCGTGTATTCCAATAGGGCAGGATAAAAAACCCATTCCAGATGCGGCCCATATGCAGTAAGGGAAACAGGCCGGCACAAATTACCGCCACAACAGTCATGGCTTCAGCAGCCCTGTTGATAGAAGTACGCCACTTCTGTCGCAGGATAAGAAGGAATATTGAAAATGCAGTTCCGGCGTGGCCGATACCTATCCACCAAACAAAATTGATGATACCAAAACCCCAGCCTACATTATTGTTCACCCCCCAGGTGCCAATGCCTGTCGAGACCGTGACATAGATGGCCCACATGCCTGCCAGTATCATGATGATGGAAACAAAAATAGAAATATACCACCAGGCTGGAGGCCGCTTCGCCTCAAGGGGTTTTAATACATCTTCTGTAATCTGATGATAGCTCTTGTTCCCTTCAACAAGAACTCCTCTAATGCGGGTATTATACATAGCTCATTCTTTGTTTTAAATCAGTTTTTAATGATCGTGGCCATAATCGCTTCCATGTGCGCCTTGATCAGCAGGTAATTCATTGTCGCCGTAAACCGGATAATACTTCATGTAATTCTGGTCTTTCAATGACGGATCGATATTACGCACCTTAGTCAGATAGCTCACTGAAGGCAGTGTATGCAATTGCTCCAGCAGCTGATAGGTACGCGGGTTTTCCAGAACTTTTGATATTTCACTATCGGGGTCCAGCATATTTCCAAATACAATGGCATCGCCCGGACAGGATTGCTGACAGGCAGTTTTTACTTCATCTCCTCCCAGTGCGCGGCCTTCTGTTTTTGCCTCCAGCTTTTTCTCCTGTATCCGTTGTGCACATAATGAGCACTTTTCTACAACGCCTCTTGAACGAACGGTCACATCAGGGTTCAGGACCAGTTTTTCCTGCTCGCTGTTCATGTTGTAGTCGAAATCATCGTTGTCGGTATACTTGAACCAGTTAAAGCGACGGACCTTATACGGGCAGTTGTTCATGCAATAACGTGTTCCGATACAGCGGTTATAGATCATCTGGTTGAGGCCTTCATCACTGTGTGGTGTGGCTGCCACGGGGCAGACATTCTCGCATGGAGCGTTATCACAGTGCTGGCACATGACGGGCTGGTGTACCACCTCCGGTGTTTCTGCCAGGTCGCTGTAATAGCGGTCTATCCGTATCCAGTGCATGATACGCCTGTTGCGCACCTGCTCTTTTCCTATCACCGCAATGTTGTTTTCTGCCTGGCAACTGATCACACAGTTGCTGCATCCGGTACAGGCATTCAGGTTGATGGCCATGCCCCAGTGGAAACCTTCATATTTGGGGATATCATAAAGTGTTTGATTTTGCTTGATGATATCTTTGTGCATCTCATTGCCCGACTTGGGGTCGCCTTTCCATTGCTGAAGCGTAGTCTCCCTGACAATGGCACGGCCCTCCATAGTATTGTGCGATTGCGTGCGGGCCAGGGGATATGTTGACCCTGTCGCTTCGGCATCAACAAGTTTTCCCGAGAGCTTACGATAGCCATCGGCTGTATTGGTCATAGAATATACGTTCTTGCCAAGCCCGTTGGCTACCTTCCCTGAACAATTGCGTCCGTATCCGACGGCAATGGCAATGGTTCCGTATGCCTGCCCGGGTTGTACCAGTACAGGCAATTCTATGCCGCTTACATTTACAATATCTTCTGTTTGCCATCCTTTCTCTTCAGCAAAGGCCGGACCAACACATATATAATTATCCCAGGTAGCCAGGCTTATCGGATCAGGAAGCTCCTGCAGCCATGGATTGTTGGCATACTGGCCGGTGCCGATCCCAACCTTTTCATATAATACCAGCTCGATGCCGCCATCTGAAGGTGCATTTGCTTGCAGATCAGAAGGATTGAAATCCGGCTGTGATGCAGCTTCTTCCTCAAGCGTAAAAGTGCCATATTGTACCAGGTGATTCCAGAAGTCGGTAAAGAATAATTGCTCCGACTGCTTTGGGAAGATGTTGTTTTCCCAGTAATCAGATATATATGCCCGGTAATCAGGGTCAGCCTGCATCCATTTCAGGAGGCTAGATTGAAATTGTCGTGTGTTGAAGATCGGGTTTATCGCCGGTTGTTGGGTGCTGAAACAATTTGTGATGGCTTCAGCATCGTCCCATGATTCAAGATAATGGTGGACCGGACATACATATTGTGAAAGCTGGGCCGTTTCATCCATTTGTTCGGCAAAGGATAAGGTGAATTCAAGCTTATTCAATCCTTCTTTAAACTTATCAGCTTCAGCATAATCATATGCCGGGTTTACATTATGCATCATCAGGCCGGCCACCTCGCCATTGTTCATTTCTTCAACAAGCCTGACCATATCGGTATCAGAGCCCTGGCGGATAAGAATAGACTTGTTCAGATCAATGGTGTTGCCGTAATTCCCGAGCAGATGATTGATGCCGTTCACGATCAGTTGAATGTTAAGGTCGTTAGTTCCCGAAACAATAAGGCTTTTACCTTTCTTTTGCAGCAGGTCATGGGCAAGCGGCTTCATATCAACAGGAGATCCGGGAGCAGCATAGGTCTGTGCCCCTTCAGCACTGGCTATCTCATTGTACAGGTTCAGCAATACCGTTGCTTCGTCAGAGGGCCTGATAGGTACCCGGATGTCGGCATTGGAGCCTGTTAACGACATCAGTGATTCATATTGAATATGCTGTGAAATGCTTTCCTTCCCGTCCATCAGGCTACGACCCTTTGCATATTGCTTGGTAAAGCTGACAGGCAGCAGCCAGTTGCCGTGAAAATCAGCATTGAAGCCAACAATGATATCGGCCTTATCGAAGCTGTAATTTGGAATATTCTTTTTGCCAAAAGAAATCTGGTTGGCATCCAGCATGGCAGAAGATGATATCTCATCATAGGTGATCCATTCAATATTTGGATATTTTTCTATGAATTGAGTGATAAGCTGACGACTTGACGGGCTGATGATGGTGGAGGTGAGTAAAACCACTTTTTTGTTGTCGCCTGCAAGTGCAGTCAGCTGTTGTATCACAGCACTGTCGATCTCATCCCATGTGACATCATTATTATCTTTTTTAGGGCCACGCAGCCTGGAGAGGTCATATAGGTTCAGTACTGAAGCCTGCACCCTTGCCTGTGTGCCGCCAAGAGTGATCTTGGAATGTGTGTTCCCTTCGATCTTGATCGGTCTTCCTTCCCTGGTCTTTACCAGCACGCTGCAGTAATCGTGTCCGTCGAAAAATGAGGAAGCATAATAGTTTGCAACACCGGGTACGATCTCCTGTGGTTGGTTCAGATACGAAATGGCCTTCCTTACCGGTGTTTCGCAGCTTGTTGCTATTGCTGCATATCCCACAGAGAAACCAAGCATCTTCAGGAAACCACGACGGCTGGATCGTGTTAATTCTTTATCTCCCAGGCCTTCAAGGTTGAATTCTGGCATAATTTTCTTTTCAGCTTCCGGCAGATCTTTCGACCTGATCATTTCCTGGTATTCTTCAATACTTTGCCAATATTTTTTCATATTGAATGAGCGTTATTATCGTTCCTTAGAGGATGAATATTATGTTATTAATAATGACATTTCTGACAATCGTTACCGCCAATGGTATTCACGGTAATCTTTTTGATCTCACCGCTTTTTATTTTGTTGTGTAATGCTTCATAGCGGGTATAAAAGTCGTTTTCCATAAATTGCACTTCAGTGTTGCGGTGACAGTTGATGCACCATCCCATGCTCAGATCTTCTACCTGCACTATGCGATCCATGTTTTCAACATCTCCATGACATTCCTGACAGGCTACCTTCCCCACTTCTACGTGCTGGGCATGATTAAAGTAAACATGATCAGGAAGGTTGTGGACTTTTATCCACTGCGTGGGCTTGCCGCTTTCCATGGCGGAATAAATTTTTGCAATTTCTTCTGTACCTGTATGTGTACCTTCTTTAACTACATTATGGCAATTCATACAAAGTTGAGTGGGAGGGATGCCTGCATGCCTGCTTTCATTAGCCGTAAAATGGCAATACCGGCAATCAATCCTGTTATCGCTAGAATGTACTTTGTGTGAGAAGGCAATAGGCTGGTCAGGTGAATAATACTGTTGCCGTCCGAGGGCCTGTGCTTCCTTAATTACCACCTCAATGCTAATGGCGAGGGCAATGATGATCAGGCTGATATGGATGGCCTTTGCCCTTACAAGGCGGGTAACGAAGATGTCGATCAATGCCAGCAGGATCAACACCATGCTGATGATAAACGATATCTGCATATTGTCGTATGGCTGTTTTTCTTCTGCCATGAATAATGACTCTGTGCTTTGATCTGTTGTGGCATCTGCCGCTGGAGTTGGTTCTGTTTCTGGTGTTGCCGCTGCTGCATCATAGTTTTTGATGTAATCCAGCAGGATATTCAATTGCTCTTCACTCAGGTCGTTAGGAGGCATTGGGATCTTATTGTTTGCTTCAAACACCTTCACCGCATATTCATCGCCGTCGGCAATCATTACCTGTGAGTTTTTAATAAAGGACTTTAGCCAGTCGCGATCCAGGCGTTCTGTTACACCTTTCAGATCAGGCCCGATCAACTTACCTCCTCCAACAGTATGGCATGCAGCGCATACCTGGAACAACTGCTTCCCTTCCTCCTGGGCCTGAACCCGAAAGCCTGATAAACTGAGCAAAAGAAGAATGGCTGAGATGATCGACAGAAGACCTTTAACCCGGGTCTTTCCTAATGAGTTATCCATATAAATATTATTTTATTGCATAGACAAAAATCAATATTGAGCTTCAGACCGAAGAACAGGTAAAAAAGTGCTAAAATACCCACATTTGTATCTCAATATTCAATTACAGCCTAAAAATAGAAAAAAATATTTATTGGAAAAGATTAAAGTTGCGTATAAAATACTACCTAAAGATAGTATATATGCAAAAAAAAAAGCCCTTGTCTTTTCTTTTGGGACGCTTTGTTTTTTTTTGAGAATGAGCTTATTAGAGGCTGTTTATAGTATATTAGAGTAGGGGTATACCACCATTAAAGCAAGTATTTAAATACTTAAATAATTTATTATTTAAATATGTTCTAAATAATAAATTGGCGTCTACCAGCTACCAGCTACCAGCTGCCACCGGCACCGCCACCGCCAAAGCCACCGCCGCCGAAACCGCCGAAGCCTCCGCCGCCACCAAAGCCACCGCCTGATGATCCACCATATCCACCGCCACGGCCGGCACTACCCATCATGCTTCCCAGCATCAAAGCTGTCCAGGGCGACATGCCCCTGCTGCCAATGGTTCTTGAACGGCGTGACAATCTGTTGATGACAATAAATATAAGAATGAAGAAAAGAATAGGAGAGAACCTCCACATGCCACCTGACCTGCTCTTCGCATATTCATCAGAAGTATATTCTCCGGCAGATAATTCCATAAGCACATTTGTGGCAGCAAGCAGGCCGCCATAATAATCATTTTGTTTGAAATGTGGTATCATCTCAAAATCCACGATCTGTCCTGCTGTGATATCCGGAATAGCTCCTTCAAGGCCATACCCTACAGCAATGTGTGCATAGCCTCTGTTATTTCCGATTTTTGGTTTAACAGCGATTACAATGCCATTGTCGAGTTCGCCCTGTCCAACGCCCCATTTATGGCCGATGGCAGTAGCAAACTGCTGAATTTCATATCCGTAAAGATCATCAGTAATGACCACTAAAAGCTGATTGGAAGTTGTATCATTGAACCTCACCAATTTATTTTCCAGGGCCCTCTGCTCAGAAGGGGATAAAATCCCTGCATAATCAACCACCAGGCGGGGAGGTGTTGGCCTGTTTGGCAGATCCTGAGCATTTATGGTAGTGATGCTCAGCAATGCAATAATAAACGGTATTATGTAATTAGATCGTTTCATCCAGGTTCTTATTTACTCCCGAAGGAGATTTCGTCTGACAGTTCATTTACATCATCTGTTTGATAGGGGAAATGTTGTTTCAGGTATTCCCCAGTCCGTGTAATGCCATCTACCAATCCGTCGGTGAATTTCTCCTCCCGGAAGGCATCCAGCATATCCACTTTCAGGCTTTCCCAAAAATCATCCGGCACAAGCGTATTAATTCCCTCATCACCGATGATGGCAAACTTCCGGTTTTTAACCGCCAGATAGAAGAGCACGCCGTTGCGCAGTTGTGTTTCATGGATCTTCAGTTTTTTAAAAACTTCGAAGGCCCTGTTCATCACTTCTCCTTTGCATTTGGAGTCGATATGCACCCTGATCTCGCCACTGGTGTCGAGCTCGGCATTCATGATGGCCTGCTTGATGTCGTCACGCTGTTCTTTGGTGAAGAAATCCTTGGCTGATTTTGACATAGCTTTTTTGTATTTATTCGTTCAGGTAATCACCAACATCCGGTACTTCTTCAGCTCCTTCTTTCGCTTCGAAATATGCTTTGGCCTCAAAATCGAACCATGATGCAAGCATACGCGGAAAAAATCTCCTGATATAGGTGTTGTGATCCCTTGTGGCTTCATTAAACCTCATCCTGGCAGTGCTGATACGGTTTTCAGTCCCCTCCAGCTGCCGTTGCAGGTCCATATAGTTCTGATTTGCTTTAAGGTCGGGGTATTTTTCAACTACGACAAGCAATTTTGAAAGTGCACTGGTCAGTCCTTGCTGTGCCTGCTGAAACTGCTGTATGCTCTGTGCATTCAGCTTTGTGGGGTCAACAGTGACTGATGTCGCTTTTGCCCTTGCCTCAACAACTTCTGTGAGTGTTTCCTGCTCATACTCTGCGTACGAACGAACAGTCTTAACGAGGTTAGGGATGAGGTCGGCGCGACGCTGGTAGTTATTTTCTACCTGCGACCACTTTTCAGTTACAGCTTCATCAAGCCTTACCATCTTGTTATAGGTGGATATGCCTGAAAATACCAGTACGATGCCTATTAGCACGATGAGCCCAATGGTAACGGCTCCGAATATTACTTTAGAATTCATATATAAAGGATTATAATTTAGTCAATCATATCAACACTGCGCTTGACAAATTCAGTCAGCGATTCTCCCTTCAGCAGGTTTTGTGATAAAAGGGCCAGGTCGTAAACCTGTTTTATGATCTTATCCTGATTATCTTCTTTCTTTTCATCCAGGATCCTGCTCATGATCGGATGGTTTGCATTTACCACCAGGGTGTACTGGTCAGGGAGGTTGTCCATGCCCATCATGCCACCGCCAAGTGCCGACATATCCTTCATGCGACGCATAAACTCTGGCCTGGTAACCATAAAGGGTATATCTGATTCGCTCAGGTTTTCAAATACAACGGCAAACTGCTCTTTGTTGATGTTCCTTTCAATTACAGGCTTTAATTCATCTTTTTGCTTGTCGTCGAGTTTAGAAGGCACTTCCTCATCTTTGCTTATCAGTTTGTCAACGGTATCCGAGTCGACACGCGTAAAGCGGACTGTGCTCTCTTTTTGTTCCATCGTATTGATGAAATGGCTGTCGAGGACACCGTCAAAAACCACAACGTCATAGCCTTTCGCCTTTGCGGCTTCAATGTAGCTGTGTTGCTCATCAGTGTCGCTGGCGTAAAGCACGATCAGATTTTTGTCTTTATCGGTCTGTTGTGATTTAATATGCTTCTCGTATTCTTCTTTGGTGAAATATTTGCCTTCGGTGTTCTTATACAGCATAAATTTCTGAGCTCTCTCAAAAAATTTATCTTCAGTGACGATCCCGTATTGAATGAAAATTCGGATGTCATCCCACTTCTTTTCAAAGCCTTCACGATCTTTCTTGAACAGTTCTTCCAGCTTGTCGGATACTTTACGCATGATGTATCCTGATATCTTTTTCACGCTGGCATCACTTTGCAGGTATGAGCGTGATACGTTCAGCGGAATATCCGGTGAGTCGATCACACCATGCAGAAGGGTAAGGAAATCCGGGACGATGCCTTCTACTGAGTCGGTTACAAATACCTGGTTGCAATAAAGCTGTATTTTATCTTTCTGGATCTCCACATTCTTTTTCACCTTAGGAAAGTAAAGTATCCCTGTAAGGTTAAAGGGGTAATCCACATTCAGGTGGATCTGGAACAGCGGCTCCTCAAAGGTCATCGGGTATAATTCCCTGTAAAAGTTCTTATAATCCTCATCGCTGCAATCGGTGGGTTTCTTTTTCCAGAGGGGGTCTGTATTATTGATGATCCTCGGCTTTTCAACTTCAATAGTCTTTTCATTGCCTTCCTCATCTTTTTCACCTTCAATGGCTTCCGTAACTTTTTCGGTTCCGAATTGTATCGGGACAGGAAGGAATTTACTGTATTTTGTTAAGAGTCCCTGAATACGGCTTTCTTCGAGGAATTCTTTTGACTCCTCATCGATGTGTATGATCACCTCTGTTCCACGGTCTTCTTTGTCTGTTTCAGAGATAGTATAGTCGGGACTTCCATCGCATTCCCACTGCATGGCTTTTGTCTGACCGCCTTTTTTATAGGTCTTGGTGCGCAAAACCACCTTGTCGGCAACCATAAAGGCTGAGTAGAAGCCAAGTCCGAAGTGCCCAATGATGGCATTTTTTTCGGCTTCTGTCTTGGTCTTGAATTTTTTTACAAATTCCTCGGCGCTGGAAAAAGCGATCTGGTTGATATATTTATCGATCTCTTCGGCATTCATCCCGATGCCCCTGTCTCTTACTGTGAGTGTTCCTGCCTTTTTGTCGATTTCGACATGTACGCTCAGGTCACCCAGTTCGCCACTGAATGTGCCAACCGAAGCAAGGGTTTTAAGCTTCTGTGTAGCATCCACTGCATTGGAAACTAGCTCCCTCAGGAATATTTCATGGTCTGAATACAGGAACTTTTTAATGATCGGAAAAATGTTCTCTGTCTGTACGTTAATCTGTCCTTTTTGCATGTTTTTTCTGATGTTTTGTTATCAGATTGGACGAAATCAAAGCCTGTGCCATTTGTTTTCATCTGCCATTTTGACGTGTTTTGTATATTTACCCCTTAATCGGAAGCTATGGGTACGCTTATCAATGTGGTAGCAGTGATTGCAGGTAGTTTGATAGGACTACTATTAAATCAGAAACTCCCTGCAAAGATCATTGTTATTATATTTCAGGTAATGGGATTGTTTACACTTGTGCTTGGCGTTAGTATGTCGTTGAAGACAGAGCATTATCTGGTTGTGATTGGTAGTCTCGTGTCGGGGGCGGTCATAGGAGAGTGGATTGATCTGGATAAATATATGAACCTGTGGAGTGGGCGGCTGAAGAAAAAGATCCGTTTAAAGAGTGATAAGTTCTCAGATGGAATGATCACTGCTTTTCTCTTGTATTGCATGGGTGCCATGACAATCCTCGGTGCAATTGAAGAAGGGGTGGAAGGGACTTACGATATTTTGCTGATAAAGTCCCTTATGGATGGTATTTCTTCTATCGCCCTGTCAGCAGGCCTTGGCATTGGTGTGATATTTTCAACCATTCCATTGTTAGTATACCAGGGAGGTCTCACATTCTTTTCTTCTCTCATCGGGGAACGTTTCACCGATGTGATCATCAATGATCTGAGTGCCACAGGGGGAATATTGTTAATTGGCCTCGGTATCAACATTCTTGAGATCAAACATCTGAAGATATTAAACATGATCCCAGCCCTGGTAATTGTTGTGCTTCTTTCGTATCTCATTTATTGAAGCATTTACATTTTTATCAACCTGAGTGATTTCGATTTTTGCTCATTGGATATTTTCATGACATAGGTGCCACTTTTTAAACTACGGATGTTTATTTTGTTTCTCTCGCCGGCAGGGATATATTTGTCCAGCACCATCCTGGTAAACATATCATAAATTTCAAGCCTGAGTGCTCCATTCTCTTCTGCCGGTAGTTGAAGCTGTACAAAGTCCTGTGCGGGATTCGGATAGATGATCACATCCAGTTCATCCACCAGTTTCCTGTTGATAATGAGCCTTGTCTTTTCAGCTTCCTCATTTGTGTTCGATGAATTACCTGAGTTCGGCATCTCCGGTGATCTGGCCCCGTTATCACATTCAAAGTACATGTCTGGATTGGCAATGATGCTTGCTTCCCCGCCATATTTAACCCTGAAGCCGTCGCGGAGCATCACCTGATCGGATGCTTCTATGTTCAGTGCCCCGCCGGGGTGGACGATTACATCTCCCTGCGGCATCAGGGTAGTAACATACTTGCCTGCCACAACTTTTCTGCCCTGCAATGCCCATGGCCCGTAAAGCTGCTCATTTTGATAACAGATGTCTGTCTGCAGTACTGCATTTACAATCTCTTCCAGCATCTCATGTGGCAGGTGGTCATGCCATGTTGTGACCTCTGGTTCAATGCATACATCGAAAAGTGAACTTCCATTTCTGATGTCCAATGCACTGTTGTACGTAATATAGGTGGGATCAGTAAATCGCTCGAACTCGATTGTAGGATAGAAAAGCGGAGTGATACCCGGAACCAGCAATTGCAGCCACCAGTAGCTGGCCTGTTTGATGATTGGCGACATGCTGGTGAGGTCTTTTGGTAAATATGATCCTGCCTGTTTTTCGGCTGCTGTCAGCTCAAAAGTCTTGATGGTACCACTGAGGGGCCCTGTATGGTATGTGATCTTGTACCATGTCCCTGAATTAGGGCTTGGTTCGTCAGTGGCAAAAGAAACCCCGATATTTCGTGTCAGGTGCGGGTGGCCATCTCCATTCATACTATTCAGTTCCTGAAAGAAATTATCGTGTACTGAGCCTCCCGGATCGTAAGCATTATAATTGAGCAGTTGCTTTGCAGCCACATTGCTCAATGCATGCTTGGCAAATTCATCATCTCCTTCATTATTTTTTTTGAAGTTTTGCAGTGGTTCAGAAACTATGGCCCCCTGATGCGGAGCATCGATGGCGATAAATGTATGTGCAGGCAATGGGTCATTATCCTGTTCAGCCTTGGCCAGGGCATAACGTGAGATGATACCTCCCATGCTCACCCCGCCTGCCACGATGAGCTCTCCGCCATAAATGTCAGAAATATAGCGTACTGCCGAAGCAAATACTGCTGCGTTATTCCGTAGACTTTGTGTGCCGAAATAGTTGTCAAGCAGAAATACATCATAGCCATTGACTCTCAGGCAATTGATAAGGTCAGAGGCTGCATAATAATACATCTCCTGAGGGTTGGTGTTGTAAGCATCAAAGCCTTCACTGAATACAATGGCATTTTTCCCGGCGGGATCGTTACCTGCCCATTTCCTCAATGTATTTCCTGCATTGTCTTTATAAAGATTTTGTGATTCCGGAAGCACAACGACATTATATTGGCGGTATCGTATGGTCCCGTCAAAGAAGGTAACGCGCACCTTCAGATCATAAAGCCCCAGTTCGGTAAAGTATGATGCTGAGTTAAACCATACAATATCTTGTTTTGCCGAGCCACTATATATCGTATTGTATCCCGCATTATTCACATTTACCTCAAGCTGCAGCATATAAAGTATTGCCACTGCCGGGCTGAAACGGCTTGTGAAGTTGATATAGTTGATGTTCTGCTGGATGAATACGGGGATCACATCAGCATTTAGCACACATAGGTGAGTGCCGGCCATGATATTTGCTTTTTCCTCCCAAACGTAATAGTATGGGTCGCTGGGCGTAGATCCAGTGATGACGTAGGACGCGGATTGCGACTTCCAGTCATCACTGATCTGCCCTTTAAGATGTTCAACAAAGATCAGTTTAGTAAAAAGTAGTACGATGAGTAAGTGTAGTAAGTGTAGTTTCATAATCGTAATTTATAATTTGAGTCCTATCTTAATGTTTACAGTGAAGCTGGGAAACCATTTGTTGCCGGATTCATAATCTTTGTCATAAGGATACTCATGCTGGCCGCTATCAGGGCCCTTTTTATTTTCATTCCTGCTACTTATATAACGAAACCCTAACCCTAAAGAAGGATTGAAAAATACAGGGCCTGCAATACGCAGTTGATAGCCGGCCATTGCATGAGCTGCCAGAAGGTGACGGTAAACCTGGTAGGAGTTTTCTATGCCTCCGTCATAGGTTTCCATCATCTCTGACTTTGTATATTGATATATGATCTGGGGTCCAAGATGAAATCCGCTTAATGTTTGTTTCCCCGGGAAAATGTAGTGCCGGGTTTCTGCCGACAATAAATACCCGTTTGTCTTTTCAGTTGTGATGCCGGTATATGCTTTTTCGCATG
>JBDLIJ010000055.1:0-15073 GCA_039714935.1 Bacteroidota bacterium
CGCCGGCCGGGAGATGCACAAATACAGCAGTGACGTCACTGCCCAATATCACAACATGATTGCTGCGCTCGGCAATCTGAAAAACAACGACCAGGGAAAGTATGAAAGGGTACAGCTTCATATATATGTTTTTATCGTGCGAAAAATAATCTACAAAAATATGTAAAGTTTCATTATCAAAAACATCAATGCCATTCTCCGTTTGAATCGGAAAAGCGATGGTTAATCAAGTGCCTTCCCCAACTAATCGTGTCAATGGTTTTAGGCTTTAGTTTTAAACCGAAATACGTATAAAAATACTTGCTCCCGAATACTCCGTATCCGTCTGTCATATTGGAGTAATCAGGATAAAAATGGGGGTTTGTGGGTTGCTCATGCACTTGTATATAGTTCTGCAATTCCTTCCCGGGCAATGCCAGCATATAATCCACGCCGCGGGCTCTTCGCTTTACGCTTGGGTCAAGCTCGATGTTCTCAGCCAGGTATTCATAATACGCATCAAACATTTGGTAGGCAGTATCATCGTCAGCGGTAGTTTTCAAATCATTCATGCTGGGTAACCAGTCCACATATTTATAGTATGTAACACCATTTATATATTCCCAATATATAAATCTGACGATATAATGCTCATGATCCTGTGGGTCAAGGCTGCCTTCATACCAATGTACCTTCTCCGCAGTATAATTCACCCGATAGAAAGCCCGCTCCCAATTAAAAGCATCTTCGTAATCAACTCCACCAACCACTTCAATGAGGCCATTTGTTTCATGGCCTGATTCCTTGTTGATGACCCGGAGTTTATATTCACAATGCTTGTCGATGCGCTTATTGGTTTTAAAAACGCAATTCGATTCTGATGAGAAAAGTCCGGGTTCTTTTTCGCGGTCAACCGGAACATATTCAATTGTTTCACCCACCATTTCACCATCCCGGTATTCCTCGAGAAATACGTCAAACATATCCTGTGAATAATTCACTGAATCGTTTGCCTGGGCATATATGCCCGGATCGCAGTCAGGTGAAGAATAAACCCTGTTTATTCTCAGGTACTGAGCTGTATCTTTAAGATTAATAACCCCATATACGATTGAGATTTCTTTCCAGGGAGCCACATCAAGGTCATTGTCACATGAAATGGCATAAAGCAGGCT
The DNA here is from genome assembly GCA_039714935.1 of Bacteroidota bacterium. Lineage (GTDB taxonomy): Bacteria > Bacteroidota > Bacteroidia > Bacteroidales > B18-G4 > B18-G4. The sequence continues at coordinate 1,155 of JBDLIJ010000055.1, forward strand.
TAAAACAAGTAAAATAATTCCGGCTCTTCTCATAAGGAGATTTTAATCAGTTAAAAGAGAATTATGCTGTAAAGGCCTAATATTCTATCCAAAAAGCTAATATATGATAATTCCTTACAAAGTTTTCTAAAAAATCAGATAACGGTATGAGTCAACAAGTTAAAGGCGCTACCTGATACGAAAGATGATCAGTATCGCAAAACTCTGAAGCTAGAGATTCCTGATTCGAAACGGATTGTAATATTTTTCGTTGAGGATGAAAAATTCGGGCTAACGTAGGTGCTTTTGCTCACCTTATCGAATCCCGGCAGGTCTTTAGATACCAGGAAGGAATTTGTTTTCACCTCACAGGCTACTTCTTTTGGCACCTTGATCAGTACGGATGAAACGCCGGTTTCAATATCCACAAAAACATCATCTGAACGATCACCCAGTATGATCTCCATGGACGTAGCCCCACCTTGAATTTTAAGGTCGTCGATCAGAAACGGGCTAAGGTCAAGCTCAATATCTGCTGCGCCGGCATCCAGGTCCAGGTCCCATACCAGGTCGGAGTTCAGGCTGATCTCCACCTTATGCGAACGGTACATTACAAATTGATTATGATGGCTTTCCGGACCAATATGAACCTTGTGCCTGTTATCTTCAACCGTTGTGCGCATGTAATAAGTTCCGGAGTCGCCAACATGCTTGAAGTCTACCAGTTCCTCAGTGACTCCTGCCACGATATAGGTCCCTGCCGCCGCTGTAAGTTCAAGTTTGGCATATTCGGAATTTTCATGGATTGATTCGCTCTGATTTATTTCGGCACTTTCTTTTTTCACAAAATCACCTATCCAAAACCATCCCGAATGCCACTTCCCCGGATTAAAATAAATAAGCGATAACATGATTATGATGGCAAGAAAGGATGCGAAAAGCTTATACAGTGCTTTAATCGGCAACAGAGATACACCCCACAGAATAAGGATCAGGGGCCAGAGAGCAACAATATCTCTCCAGTTGAACCATATTACATCAAATTTTTTCAGCAGATAAAGAACCCCTAATAATATGAGCACCACACCCCAGAACAGGTTTTTATATTTCATGGACACAATTTTTTGTCTGTTTCAGCTTACAGGTATACGCCTGTCACTTTTTTATGATAAACGCATTGCGCAGCAACACAATACCAACTATAATCAGGATCACCGGCCACAGATCCCCAAAGTCAATGCGCGGGAAATACCTGATCACAAGAAAGATAACCCCTAATGTAATGAGTATCAATCCGGCTATCAGACTGCCGTCATCTTTTTTCCTGTACTTCGGATCATCCGCCTGAAATGGTGAATGCTGCTTGGATTCCTGATTTTTATTCTCTTCCATGTTATTAAATTTATTATTTGCGTTTATAAGATGCTCATCTGAAGGCAATACTATCCACATGATAACATACAGGATCAGCCCTCCCCCACCAACCATGACCATCAAAATAAATAATATCCTGATGAGAGTAGTATCAAGGTTCAAATACGCTCCAAGTCCACCGGCAACCCCACCTATCATGCTATCTTTGGTACTCCTGTATAATCCTGAATGTCTTTCCATAAATAAAAAAAACTTGCACTATTTTTTGATAAATATACAAAATCTGTCATCTTCCCACAAAATTTTCGATAATAGATGACACAGATATTCGGATAAAGGTAAAAGTTTTCTTTAGAGCATGAATAACAGGTAATTTAGAAATTTATATAAATAGAATCACACGAGATTCGTATCGATGAATTTTGTATCTTAGCGCCTCCAAAAAATACGTACAACTATGGGAGAAAAGATCAGAATAGAAAACAACAAATTGACAGTGCCGGACAACCCGATAATCCCCTTCATCATTGGTGATGGAACAGGGCCTGATATATGGAAAGCATCGGTCAGGGTATTTGACGCAGCTGTTGAAAAAGCATACCAGGGAAAGCGAAAAGTAGAGTGGAAAGAAGTGTATGCGGGGGAGAACTCCTTCAAACGATTTAATAATTGGCTTCCGCAGGAGACCATTGATGCCTTTAATGAATACCTTGTAGGGATCAAGGGGCCGTTAACGACTCCTGTAGGTGGTGGCATCCGTTCACTAAATGTTGCCCTGAGACAGATTCTCGATTTATATGTTTGCCTGCGTCCCGTAAAGTACATCGATGGCGTACCTTCTCCCGTCAGAAAGCCTGAAGATGTAGACATGGTGATCTTCAGGGAAAACACAGAAGATATTTATGCCGGGATCGAATGGCAGGAGGGCAGTGAAGAGGTGAAAAAGGTTATCGATTTTATCCGTGATGACATGGGTATTGAAAATATACGCTTCCCTGAAACATCCGGAATTGGCATCAAGCCCATTTCAAAACAGGGTTCATACCGCCTGATTCGTGCCGCCATTGAGTATGCCCTCCAGGAGGGCCGCAAATCCGTTACCCTCGTACACAAAGGAAACATCATGAAGTTCACCGAAGGTGCCTTCAAAAACTGGGGGTATGAAATGGCAACCAAAGAATTCCGTGATAAGGTTGTTACAGAGAGGGAAAGCTGGATACTTGGAAATGTGGAAAGCAATCCCGGTGTCAGTGTAGAAGAAAATGCAAAACAGATAGAACCCGGCTACCAAATGATGACGGATGCTCAACAGGCCGATGTCAGGAAAGAAGTAGAAGTAGCACTCGAGCTACTGCCCACTCATGGTAATGGGCAATGGAAAAACATGTTGCTTATCCGTGATGCCATTGCTGATATCACCTTACAACAGGTACTCACCAGGGCGAAAGAATTTGATGTTGTGGCTACCATGAATCTGAATGGCGACTATCTTTCCGATGCTCTGGCTGCCCAGGTTGGCGGTATCGGCATCGCCCCCGGTGCAAATATCAACTACGAGAGCGGACATGCTATCTTTGAGGCCACACATGGTACCGCTCCGAAATATGCCGGACTCGACCAGGTTAACCCGGGATCAGTAATAATTTCAGGAAGCATGATGTTTAAATATATGGGTTGGGATGAGGTACATGACCTTATTTGGGAAGGACTTGAAAAAGCAATCGGACAGAAAAGAGTAACCTATGACTATCACAGGATGATGGAGGGCGCTACATTACTGAAATGTTCAGAATTTGGTAGTGCAATAATTGAAAACATGTAATATATAATTTCATAAAATACCAATAGAGAAATACAGGAGGACAAAATGTCAATTTTAAAGGAAAGGCTCAGAGAAAAGATTGAAGAATGGAGACCACGCACCAAGCAACTCATCAAAGATCACGGCGATGTAGTAATAGATGAAGTAACGGTTGCGAAAGCAATGGGAGGAATGAGAGGTTTAAAGAGCCTTGTCACCGACATCTCATATCTGGATCCCAATGAGGGCATTCGTTACAGGGGTTATACGCTCAAAGAAGTATTCGAACTTCTTCCCAAACCCAAAGGAGCAGAAATGCCTTATGTTGAAGGGTTACTGTTCTTATTGCTTACCGGCGACATTCCAAATGATAAAGAAGTGGCAGATGTTGTTGATGAGTTAAGCAAGCGGAGGATACTGCCACGCTACGTGTATGAAGTAATTGATGCTTTTCCGTGTTGCAGTCACCCAATGACAATCTTCTCATCTGCGATCCTGACCATGCACAGAGAGTCGTTTTTTACGAAAAAATACTTTGCTGGCCTGAAAAAAGAAGATTACTGGGAGCCTATGTATGAGGATGTCTTAAACCTGATTGCCAAGCTTCCCGAAATTGCCACATATATCTATTCAAAATTATATCGCGAAGGAAACCGTATTCAGTCAAATCCAAATCTTGACCTGGGTGCCAATTTTGCCTTTATGATGGGGATAGACAAGCCTTATGATGATGTGTCGAGGCTTCATTTCATCCTCCACAGCGACCATGAGAGTGGAAATGTAAGTGCACACACTGGACACCTTGTTGCAAGCTCATTGTCAGATATCTACCTTTCAATCTCAGCCATGATCAATGGCCTGGCAGGTCCGCTTCACGGACTGGCCAACCAGGAGGTACTTCGCTGGCTTCAGGATCTGGTGGAGAAAATGGGTGGTGCCGAGCCAACTGAAGATGAGATCAAACAATATGTATGGGATACACTTAATGGTGGATTCGTAGTCCCCGGCTACGGACATGCCGTACTGCGTAAAACAGACCCTCGATATACACTGCAGCGTGAATTCAGTCTTAAACACCTGAAAGATGATCGTTTGTTTAAATATGTCGACATGTTGTATAAAGTAGTACCACCTATTCTTATGGAGCATGGCAAGGCAAAGAACCCATGGCCCAACGTTGATGCGCAATCAGGCATCATTCAGTGGCATTATGGTGTAAGAGAATACGACTTTTATACAGTGCTGTTTGGTATCGGAAGGTCAATTGGCATCTGTGCCAATGTGATCTGGGATCGTGCCCTGATGTATCCTCTTGAAAGGCCAAAGTCTCTCACAACGGACATGCTTGAAAAGCTGGTCGGCGTTAAAGGGACTAATAAATAAGCGGGCATACTTCTTCAGATTCAAAAATCGTCCATGCAGAATCTGGACGTATTGCGCTTACATCTTCCTTTTAAAAAGCTGATCTTCAAAGAAAAATATAGGTCAAACCCATAATGATGGGTAGAATTCAGAAAACCGGCTATATTATCAGTTCCAATGGTAATATTATAAAACCTCATATAGGCGCCAATGATGGGTTGCTGAAACTCATGCAGGGTAAAAGGGAGTCCAAACTCAAAGGTTTCACTTTCCATTCGGGGCACAATCATAATTCCCTGTGAACTGCGTACCTGGCTTCTGGCATAAGCTATGGGCACCCTGAACGACCCACTGACATACCAGTTATCCATGTAATGGTAGTCGAACTGCATCCCCAGTGAAAGAGGCAGGTACATCATAAAATCACGCGACTCAAGAGCGCAATCAGGGACGCCACAAAGCCTTGTGTTGATATCATCACTGATATAGTTAAGGTTGTTATAGTAAGGCTTCAGCGTATCAACCTGATACCATACACCTTCATTATTCTCAAAAACGTACTTGCGTGCATCATTATGGTATCTTATCCATCCGAAATCCATCAGGGATATGCCAACACGATATTTATATCCATAATATTGCTGCCGGCATAAGCTCCTGTACCTGGCATTTGAGTGCCCACGCTCCGTATGAATATATGACAGACCAAAATCTAAGCCCATCCCCATACCTTTCATCAGAGAACCATTGTCCAGGGCATTCGTTTCGTAATCAATGGGAAAGGAATAAGCTGTTTCCCCCGTAACATCCCTGACATACAAATCATCATCGTTAGGGACATAATAATCCAGGTGGTCCAGGTAAACATAATAAGCAGCATGGCCAATAAGCATTTTTGCTGATATCCCAACTGACCAGTGGGCCCTGTTGTATTTCGCAAACATATATGCCCATGATAATCCCAATTCACTCCACGACAGGCTGGCAGATTTTACCGGATCCCTGTGTTCGTACTCTATCCCATGCTGCGGACTGTAATCAAGGCTATAGTAGAAATAATTAGCCATGTCGTAAGGAATATCCTTAAAAGCACTTACAGTCCGGATGCTACTCTGAAAAGCGAAGCTGTGATTATTCACCGCCACCATTACCGATGGTCCCAGCAGCCGTCCCTGGAAATAAACATGCTTAAGCTTTTTATTATCTATTGTATAGGCTGCCCGCTCTCCGGTACCATATTCCTTATCATGTAATGGGAAAGTGGCCCGGGGTTTGAGAAATGTAAAAATGTTGTATTCATTGCCGGCAAAATATGCATAGTTATTATGAAAAAAGCTAGCAGCCCCCACTATGTTCACATCCACATAATATCTGCTGTTGCTCATCAATGCAGGATTCGTAACCACATTGTTTACACCGGCATATGAACTCATACTTAAGCCCGACATATGCTGTGATACGACGAGCTTGGCAGGGCCCGGTCCAAGACCTAAGCAAAGCATCAGAAAAATAGCCCTTATGAATGTCTTATAAAATATAAGCGTCTGCAATTTGATCAGTTCAGTAATCTGGCTTGAATATTTTATAAGTATACGAATTTATAATGGAATTGTTCATTCAGGAAATTCAATACTTATTATCAAATAGGATTTCCGGAAAACAGTCATAAAAATTTATCATAGGGAAACTGCTTTTAACGTTCACACCGGAATCCTGTCGGGCGGCACTTTCCCTTAAGGAAGTTTAGTTTGATCGAAACATAAATATCCAGTCCTGTAAAATCAGTCAAATTAAAGAATCCGAGAAGGTTATCTGTTCCAAGCGTGACAAACCAAAATCGGGCGGCAAGGCCAAACCTGGGGTAACGGAAATCATAAAGTGAAAACGGCATGCTGAGTTCCAGATACTGTGTTTCATAGCGTGGCGTAACAGCAAGCTGCGCCGGCCTGTATATGTATTCCTTAGTGATCCTGGCAGGCAGGATAAGCGTACTATTTACGTACCACTGATCCTGTATATGATAATCTAATTGTATGCTTAAGGCTGTTGGAAGTTGAACTTTGATATGGCTGGAGCTGAGTGATGCCCCGGGATCACCAAATAATTCATTGCTGACCATAGCCGTAAACTGTTCAATATTCCTGAAAATAACCGTATCAATATGCTCCCAATATGTTCCCACATCATCGTAGGAATGTTTCCTTGCATCCTGAGCAAATGATACCCAGCCGAGATCCAACACTGAGATCCCAAGCCTGTAGTTATAATCAACATATGGCTGACGGCACAATTTCCCCGAGCGCCAGCTGGAGTGACCGCGACTTCTTTTTTCGTAAGTCACACCGATGTCCATGGCCATGCCTGTGCCATTGATAAAACTTTCGGCAGGAAATACGGGTGATGAAAGACCAAACTCCCCACGTACATTCCGAAGACTTAAGGTGCTGTCGTTATGCACGATATAATCAACATTCTCAATATCGAGGTAGCCTCCGGCAACACCCAGAAGCAGTTTCAGTGAGATCCCACCTGAAAAAGATACCGGCCCGTGTTGGTACAAGCTTCTTGCATAACTGACAGCATACTCCATCCACGACAAGCCTGAAATCAGCATGATGTCATCATTATAATTAATGTTATGCTGAGGCTCGTAGTCCAGACCTTCGTAACTAAATGGAATGATCTCATAAGGGATGGCCCTGGAGGAAAAAATTGTTCTGAATGCAGATCGAAACCCATATGCATGAATCCCCTTCACTACAGAGAAAGAAGGCCCCTGCACAAACATATTCAATTGAAAATCTTTTCGCTTATTATTTCTGTAATAGTCGAAGGGCAGATCATCTTTCCCGTATTCCGGGAGATTATCCGAAGACCTCAGGTAAGCAATGGGGCGATAATCCTCCTTATGAATATAAAAGGCGTTGTTTTCCAGAAAAAGGTCAGCAGTGGCAAAATTAACATCAAGATATAGCTTGGAATGGAGTAATGATGAAGGATTAATGAGGGTGCTGTTAATCCCTGCAAAATTCCCATTAACCACCCCCCACATCTCCTGAGCATGTAATGACTGAGATATAGACAATACGAAAAATACGAGAAATACTTTATTTTTCAATTATAAAAAGTGATTTAGCTGTTATATTGGGTATAGATGTTTCCTATAAGAAGTAGATAGTAAGGAAGTAGATTAGTTGTCTCATGATAAAATAACTTCACCATTCAAATATTATTGCCATAAATAATTGCTCAGGGTGAAAACATCATTTTTCAGTACACTAAATAAGGTTTACTCTTTGCTCATACATTCAATTTTCTGTATCTTTGCGGCACAAATGCGGATGTGGCGTAATTGGTAGCCGCGCCAGACTTAGGATCTGGTGCCGAAAGGCGTGGGGGTTCGAGTCCCTTCATCCGCACCAGGTAAAGCGAAGCAGACTATATACAGATGGCCCTGCCAAGTACATATTTAGCATAGGAACCAAAGCATTGACACACCTTACAAAACTGTTTGTCCTGATCTTCATGATGGGAATCATTCATTCCCAATCAATAGGTGGTGTGAGCCAGTCAGACCAGCTTGCCGACAGCATCATACAGAAATTGTCTGACGCCGACCCTGATGAAATGTCTTCTCTGTATAATCATCTTGCTTTAAGCTTGCTCAACAATGAGCCCTACAGAAGCATCGGATATGTTGATACGGCCATATACCTGGCCGGCATGCATAATCAGGATGAGGAAATAGCAAATGGCTTCAAAATAAAAGGTAAAGCCTATTATTTCATGGGATTAAATGACTCTGCCTTCACATGTATCAAAAGAGCAGAAGAAACATATATTGCTGCTAACAATACAGATTCGCTGGCATCACTCTATCATTTTGTTGGATCCATGCTAAGCAACAACAATGATTACAGAGCTGCCTTGAAATTTCATTTTCGCGAGCTGGAAATGCAAACAAGCAGGAAGGACAGCGCAGGGATGTCAGGCGCAATGAACCGTATCGCACTGGTCTTTGATGATTGGGGCAAATACGACTCTGCCATGATATTTTACAATAAAACTTTGAAAATAGCTGAAACAGTTGGCAACAGGTCGCGTACTGCGGATGTACAAAATAATCTGGGGAACATTTATCTGGCCTGGGGCAATTACGAGAAAGCACTTGATTATTACATCAGCTCACTGGCAATCTTTGAAGAAATTAGTGATAGCAGCGGAATCTCCAAATCATATAATAATATTGGAATAATCTATTATGATTGGCATGAATGGGACAAATCCCTCGTGTATTATAAGAAAAGCTTCATGGTCGACAGTTTGTTGGGAAATAAAATCGGCCAGTCTCAAACATTGAATAATATTGCCATACTGTATGATGAGCTGGGACAAAAAGACAAAGCCCTGCGTGTATATACACGATCGCTGGAGATGGCTGTTGAGTTAAACGATAATTATCAGATAGCTATTAGTGCCAGCAACATAGGGGGGCTATACCTGGAGGCAGGAGACTTTAATAAAGCTGAAGATTATTATACACAGACTCTAAATGAGTATCAGAAGGCAAACTCCATCATGGGTATGGCTGAAGCTGACATTCTCCTTGCTGACCTTTATATGAAAAAAGGTGCATACAGCAAGGCAATGCAATATTACAGGACAGGTTTAAATAAAGTAACTGAAATGAACCTTGCCAGCGTGGTCATGGAAGCATATAAAGGGATGGCAGAGGTGTCAATTTTGATGGGGGACTATAAAAACGCCTACTTCTTCCACAATGAATTCCATAAGGTAAGTGATTCATTATTTAATGTTGAAACATCAAGCCAGCTTGCCTTACTTACCAACGCTTATGAGATACAGAAGAAAGATCAGGAGGTGGAACTCCAGAAAGTAAGGCTCTCAGAGCAGAATTCAAGGATTAAAAAGCAGCGTATAAGCCTGATTGCGCTTTCTGCAACCATCATCCTTGGCTTAATCTTCAGTTTTCTGTTCTTCAGACAATACCGGCTCAGGATAAAAGCATGGAACCAGCTGATGTTGCAACATGAAGAGATCCTGAAGAACAGGCAGGAATTGATCCTGTCCAAAGAAAAAGCAGAAGAATCTGACCGGCTCAAGAGTGCATTCCTTGTGAACATCTCTCATGAATTGCGTACACCCATGAACGGGATCATGGGATTTACAGACCTGCTACAGAAGAAAAATATTTCCACAGAACAGCAGCAAACATATCTATCCTATATTGCCTCATCAGGCCAGCAATTGCTCAAGGTCCTGAATGATATTATTGATATCTCTGCAATAGAAACCGGGCAGTTGGAACTGGAACACGAAGCCTGCAATGTGTATGGTACTCTGGAAGACTGCCATCAGTTTTTTGAAAATTACAAAACAGAGATCAACAAGGAATCTATTGATATTATTCTCGAAGAGGTCTCCGAAGAGCAAAAGGTTCTTATCATGTGCGATCAGAGGAGGTTATCACAAATCATGCATAATCTGATTGAAAATGCCCTGGCATTTACCCATACTGGCAGCATAACAATTGGTTATAGCATCGTAGATAAATGTATCATCAGGATCTATGTGAAAGATACCGGCATCGGCATTGAACGCAGCAAGTTTGAGGTGATCTTCGACAGGTTCCGGCAGGTTGATGAAAGCACCACCAGGCAACATGGCGGATCAGGGCTTGGTCTTGCCATCACCAAAGAACTATTAAGCATGATGAAAGGAAAAATCTATCTGGAGTCAGAGCTAGGCACCGGAAGCACCTTCTTTATTGAGCTTCCATACATGCCTGTTGATTAAACGTCATACGATTAATCCCTTACGCCAGGTATCGAATATCGAGTATAACTCAACCCTCAAAACTCAAAACTCAGATATATAGATTATTTCCAATAAAACCGTATCTTTGCAGCCTCAAATTTTTAAACTTTAAGAATGAATATTACACAGGAATCAACAGGCGATCTGACTTCAGTTGTGAAGATTGAACTTGTTAAAGAAGATTATGAAGAACAGGTACATACCGTACTGAAAGATTATCAGCGCAAAGCCAATATGCCAGGTTTCAGGCCGGGTAAAGTACCGATGGGACTCGTAAAGAAAATGTATGGCAAAGCAGTGCTTGCTGAAGAAGTTAATAAGGTTATTTCTGACAGCCTCGAGAATTACCTGAGAGAAAAGGAAATACAAACACTCGGACATCCCCTTCCCAATGAAGATCGTCAGGAGATGATTGATTTCGACACCATGGACAGCTTCGATTTTTATTTTGACATTGCTGTACAACCGGAACTCAATATTGAACTCTCTGAAAAGATCAGGATGGATTTCTACAAGATCAAGGTAGACGAGGAAAGTGTTGATAAATATATTGATGATCTGAGGAAAAAGAACGGGACTCCTGTAAACCCTGAGAAATCTGCCGAAGGTGATGTATTGCGCGGTACGATAATAGAGCTGGATGAAGCAGGAAAGCTGAAAGAAGACGGCATTGAGCATGAAACCAGCATCGGCGTCGACTACATTAAAGTGAAGACTATACAAAAGAAATTTATTGGCAAAGTCACTGGTGAGAAGATTGTCTTCAACCCGCTGAAAGCCAGCAAAAATGCAACTGAAACTGCCTCCATCCTGGGTATAGAGACGAAAGCAGCAGAAGCCATTAAAAATGATTTTGAATTCACGATTGATACCATTACGAGGTATGAGCCTGCCGAATTGAATGAGGAGTTCTACGCAAGTGTATTTCAGGGTGAAACATTCAAAGAAGAAAAAGATTTCAGAGAAAGGCTGGCCAAAGAACTCGAAGTAACTTTTGCCAATGAAAGCGACAGGCTGTTCATGCGACAAACTGCCGACAAACTCATTGACGACTCAAAGATCGTGCTTCCTGATGAATTCATGAAACGTTGGTTAAGGGAGAGCGGTGAAGCCCAGGTCAAAGCTGAAGAAATTGACCAGCACTATGATGAATATGCACGCGCCCTCAAGTGGCAAATGATCGAAAGCAAGATCGTTGGTGACCACAATATCAATGTCACTCCTGAAGATGTCAGGGAACAGATCATGAGCTACTTTAAAGCACCTGGCGAGGTTGATGAAGCAACACAAAAACAACTCAATGATATTGCTGATAACATCATGCAAAATCAGGAAGAAGTTAAACGCATATACGATCAACTACTGGATACACGCATGCGTGATTTATTAAAATCAAACTTAAAACTCAAGGATAAGGAGGTTAGTTATGACGATTTTATTAAATTAGCCACTGAAACCCGATAAAAAATTATTAGATGAACCCGGAAGAATTTAGAAATTTTGCAACAAAACACAGAGGTATCAGCAGTGTCACGCTTGACAATTATACTTCTGTATACGGTAACTATATCTCCCCAACCATCATTGAAGAGAGGCAAATGAATATTGCCACCATGGATGTTTTTTCCAGGCTGATGATGGACAGGATCATCTTTCTCGGTGTACCGATCAACGACTATGTTGCCAACATTATCCAGGCACAGTTATTATTCCTCGAGTCGGTTGATTCAGGGAAGGATATCCAGATCTACCTGAATACACCGGGAGGCTCGGTATATGCCGGCCTCGGGATTTACGATACCATGCAATATATCGCCCCTGATGTAGCTACCCTTTGTACAGGCATGGCCGCTTCTATGGGAGCAGTGCTGCTGTGTGCAGGCACCAAAGGGAAGCGTACAGCCCTGACTCACTCCAGGGTACTGATCCATCAACCTATGGGGGGTGCTTCAGGACAGGCATCAGACATTGAGATCACTGCAAGAGAGATACAGAAGCTCAAGAAAGAACTTTATGAAATCATCGCTTCGCACTCCAACCAGAAATACCAAAAGGTGTGGGATGATGGCGACCGTGATTACTGGATGACATCCGAAGAGGCTAAATCCTACGGGATGATCGATGAGGTGCTTGTAAAGAACAAAAAATAATATTCTACGTATAATACATCCTGAAACTTATTGTGTATGGCTAGAGATGTAGACAGATGCTCATTCTGCGGCAGGGTAAAATCCGAAACCACAGTGCTTATTGCAGGTTTGGAAGGGCATATATGCGAATTATGCGTGGAACAGGCCCAATCCATCGTACGCGAGGAAATGGGTTCGAAACATGAACTGCGCCTGGGTGATATCAAGCTGCTGAAACCGGCAGAGATCAAGAAATATCTGGATCAATATGTGATCGGACAGGAAGAAGCAAAACGCGTTCTCTCCGTTGCGGTATATAACCATTATAAAAGGATCACTCAACCTCCCTCAAAAAAGAACGAAGAAGAGATTGAGATCGAAAAATCAAACATCGTTATTGTTGGAGAAACAGGAACCGGAAAAACTTTATTAGCCAGAACCATTGCCCGTATGCTGCATGTGCCCTTTTGTATTGCAGATGCCACTGTGCTGACCGAAGCCGGTTATGTAGGTGAAGATGTGGAGAGCATACTGTCGAGGCTGCTGCAGGCTGCCGATTATAATGTGGCAGCAGCTGAAAAAGGCATCATCTTTATTGATGAAATAGATAAGATAGCCCGCAAAAGTGATAACCCGAGCATCACCAGGGATGTATCAGGCGAAGGCGTTCAGCAGGCACTGCTGAAGCTGCTGGAAGGTGCAGATGTAAACGTTCCTCCCCAGGGTGGCAGAAAACATCCTGAGCAAAAGATGATACAGGTAAATACCCGCGATATATTGTTTATTGCAGGTGGTGCTTTCAACAGCATTGACAATATTATCGGAGCCAGGCTGCAAACCAACATGATCGGATACAATTTCGATAAAGAAAAAGAGCAGCTTGATAAAGAAAATATGTTGCAATATATCGCTCCCGGTGACCTGAAAACTTTCGGACTGATACCGGAGATCGTAGGAAGGCTGCCGGTGCTCACTCATCTCAACCCACTTGAGAAAGATGCCCTTAAGCGTATCCTCATAGAACCCAAAAACTCTCTGGTAAAGCAGTTTGTTAAGCTCTTTGCTATGGACAATATCAACCTGTCTTTTGAAGAAAAGGCACTGGACTACATGGTCGACAAATCCATAGAGTTTAAACTGGGTGCAAGAGGATTAAGGTCAATACTTGAGGCCATCCTCACCGATGCCATGTTCGACCTTCCATCGGAAGGCAACACATCCGACCTGCGCATCACCAAGGAATATGCTGAAAGCAAGTTCATGAAAGCCAATATCTCCAAGCTCAGGGTAGCCTGAGATGAGTGATGAGATGAAGTTGAAGTACAACCAATTCAACCAATTCAACCAATTCAACCATTTCAACCAATTCAACCATTTCAACCATTTCAACCAATTCAACCAATTCAACCAATTTTACTAAGCTCAGATTTACCCCA
>JBDLIJ010000056.1:0-15062 GCA_039714935.1 Bacteroidota bacterium
GGGCTCGCAGTTGTATTATTGCTTTACGTAGGATTCCTGATGAATACAAGTCACCGGCAGAGCAAGTACTGGATCGACAGCGACGTATTGCTCGCCAGGACCGTGATTCTCAGTAAAACAGGTCCGGCCAAGGCACTTGCACATTTTTACCATGGCAACATCAAACAGGGCATTGCCGAAAATAAATACAAACAAGGGCAGATAACAAGCAATGAAGGCATGGTGAAAAATGCATTTGCTTACTACCGTGAGGCTATTTCGGATTACGACTCTGTGATCAAATATAACCCCGGGCATATGCTTACTTACAGCAACAGAGGTATGATCTATGGTACCATGTACCCCTATGATAAGAAATACCTGGAGCTGGCGAATGCAGATTTTAATAAGGCCATCAGCCTGCAAGCTGATTATGCTGACAACTACTACAATAAAGGATGGCTGATGTTTGTTGCCGGAGATAAAGAGGCTGCCTGTGAACTCTGGATGACGGCAGATGCGAAAGGATCTGTAGTTGCCAAACAAGCTTTGCTGCAAAACTGCCAGACACCGAAGCCCTAGATCCTAACTCAAGTATCGAGTATCGAATATCGAGTATCGAATATAACTCAAAACTCAAAACTCAAAACTCAAAACTTCAATAAAGTTCCGGCACAAACGTCTGCTCTTTCATCGGTGGCCTCACATAACCTTTTGTGATCACCCTTTCTGGAAGCTTGATATCCTCCCTGTCGAGGCTTTCATAAGGGATCATGCTCAGCAGATGGTGAATACAGTTCAGCCGGGCTTTCTTTTTGTTATCGGCTTCAACCACAAGCCACGGTGAATGTTTGGTGTCGGTATAAAAGAACATCTCATCCTTAGCCTTTGAATATTCTACCCACTTGCTCATGCTGGCGATGTCAACAGGGCTGATCTTCCATCGCCTGGTAGGATCTTTCAGGCGTGCTTCAAAGCGTTTTTCCTGCTCTGCAGCACTGACTGAAAACCAGTATTTGACCAGGATGATGCCAGCATGGATGATCATATGTTCAAAATGCGGGCAGGCTCTCAGAAACTCCCAGTATTCCTCGTCGGTACAGAAGTTCATTACACGTTCAACACCGGCTCGGTTATACCAGCTGCGGTCGAAGAGCACCATCTCTCCTGACGCCGGCAAATGTGGTACATAACGTTGAAAATACCATTGGGCCTTTTCCCTTTCAGTGGGGTTCCCAAGTGCAACTACGCGACATATCCTCGGATTAAGCGTTTGTGTGATCCTTTTGATGGTCCCTCCTTTTCCGGCAGCATCCCTGCCCTCAAAGATCACAACAACCTTCAGACCTTTGTGTTTGATCCATTCCTGCAATTTTACAAGTTCGATCTGCAGTCTCTGCAGCTCTTCTTCATATACTTTGTTGGGAAGCTTCTTATTCCCGTTTTCTTCTTTTATATCTGCCATGGCGAATAAAATATGAAGTTCAAATATATAAAAATCAAAATTAACCACCTCAGATATCTGATGCCGGCAACCGGTTACCGGCTACCGGCTACCGGTTACCGGTTGCCGGATACCGGCCATCCGTAAGTCCTGCGTACAAGTAGCAAAAGATATCAACAATATCAGTAAAAATGTGGATAACAAATAGCACTTTTTCATGCCAATAATAAGTTGTGTTCTTATTTTTACCAAATTCAATAAAATTCTAATGGAAAATTTATACCTGATCCTTGTAATTGTTTTATTTGTTCTTGCAATCTCAGACCTGATTGTAGGGGTTAGTAATGATGCTGTCAACTTCCTGAATTCAGCTATTGGAGCAAAGGCTGCCCCATTCAAGATTATCATGCTGGTGGCTGCCCTGGGTGTGCTTGTCGGAGCCACTTTCTCCAGTGGGTTGATGGAAGTAGCCAGAAAAGGCATATTCCATCCGAGCCAATTCTATTTTTCAGAGATTATGATCATCTTCCTTGCCGTCATGATCACAGATGTTATCCTTCTGGATGCCTTTAACACCTTTGGCTTGCCTACATCAACAACAGTATCCATAGTTTTTGAACTCCTGGGCGGTGCTGTGGCCATCTCACTCCTGAAGATCTATGCCTCCTCAGAAACAATTGCCGACATGGGCAATTATATTAATTCTGCCAATGCTTTAATGATCATATTCGGGATATTGCTCTCGGTGGCAGTGGCATTTAGTGTCGGTGCTATCGTGCAGTATATCGCCCGCCTGATGTTTACTTTCAACTATAAGAAAAACCTTAAATATTTCGGAGCGCTCTGGGGGGGGATCGCGCTGACAGCCATCACATACTTCATGCTCATCAAAGGTGCCAAAGGGGCATCATTTATGGATGATAGCTTTAAAGCCATGATCCACGATAACCAGTGGATGATCGTTGGTGCAAGCTTCATCTTCTGGACTGTACTGTTCCAGGTTCTTTCAATGATATTTAAGCGGCTTGATGTACTCAAGATCATCGTATTGGTAGGCACCTTTGCGCTGGCCATGGCTTTTGCAGGCAACGACCTCGTGAATTTCATCGGTGTTCCGCTTGCAGGATATGAATCTTTCCTGGCCTTTCAGAAGTCGGGTGCAGAACCGGATGGGCTGCTCATGTCAGCTCTTTCCGGAAAAATCAGCACCAACACATATATGCTGCTTATCGCCGGTCTTATCATGGTGGTAACGCTCTATAAATCAAAGAAGGCACGTTCAGTGGTTACAACATCACTTGACCTAAGCAGGCAGGATGAGGGCAGTGAAAGGTTTAGTTCCACGCTTTTCTCCAGAGTGGTTGTACGGCAAACGATGGCTGCAGCCCGTGGAGTTAATTATGTCATCCCCAAGGGGGTAAGAACAAAAATTGAAGACCGCTTTGATTTTGAAAAAGTCAGGGAGAGCAATATTGAGCAACAAAAGAAAGATGCGGTATCCTTTGACATGATAAGGGCTTCCGTAAACCTCGTGGTTGCCAGTATTCTGATTGCTTTTGGTACGTCCTTAAAGCTTCCTTTATCCACTACCTATGTTACCTTTATGGTTGTTATGGGCACTTCACTGGCTGATGGTGCATGGGGAAGGGAGAGTGCTGTTTATCGTGTCACAGGCGTGCTTTCAGTCATTGGGGGATGGTTTCTCACCGCATTGTCAGCATTCACGGTATCATTTATCCTGGCAATGATCATATTCTACGGAGAAATTCCTGCACTGTTTATTCTTATTTTACTGGCAGCCTTTGTTGTATTCCGCACACATATACTTCATAAGAAAAGGGAAGCAAAAAAATCAGAAAGAGACAAGAGTTTTAGTGCCACAGAAAAGATCAATGGCAGGAACATCATTGATAAGTGCGCTGTCACGGTTACTGAGATCCTGGAAGAAGTACCCAGTGCTTTCTTCTCAGTAATCAAAGGACTTGCCAATGAGGACCTGAAAAACCTCAGAAAGAAAAGCAAGGAAACATCCACCTTGAATAAGAAAGCAAAATATCTCAAGGATAACATCCACATTACAATTGATCAGTTAGAGGAAGATTCAATTGATACAGGGCATTATTATGTGCAGGTACTCGACTTCCTTCGGGAAATTACCAGGTCAGTCTACTTTATTGCTAAAACTGCAACAACCCATGTCGACAACAATCACAAAGGCCTGCTGCCAGACCAGGTAGAGGAGTTGAACCAGCTTAACACAAGAATTGCCGATCTGTTCAATAACATTCTGGTTTCGATCCGGGAACACAGGTATACTGAGATTGATAATATCATCAGTATGCAAGCTGAATTGCTTGGTATAATAGAAAAGGTAAACAAGAAACAGATCAAGCGCATTAAGAACCATGAAGCAGGCACAAAAAACAGCCTGATGTACATGGGAATTCTTGGTGAGATCAAAAACGTGCTGTTCTATACTATTAACCTTGTAAAATCACAACGCGACTTTATCCTGGAGCAGGATAATATGGAAAGTGAAAGTTGATGAAGTTTGAAGTCAGGAGTTTGAAGTCAGGAGTTTGAAATCCGATCCATGTTACATGTTCTTCATTCTTTCACCCATAACCATCCTCTCCCTGCCCTGCATGTCTTTTCGCACTTCAGCATGTCTGAAGCTGGATTTTAAAAGTAATGCCTTCACTTCAGTGGCATAGCTTTCATTGCACTCAAGAAATAGCTGTCCACCATCTGCAAGGTGGGTCTTTGAAAAAGCAATGATCTCACGGTAAAACAATAAGGGATCGTCTTCCTCCACAAACAGGGCCAGCCCAGGCTCATAGTCAGTAACATTCCTTTGCATCTTAAGACGGTCGGCGGGTGTGACATAAGGAGGATTGCTGATGATGGCATCAAATTCGGGGAGGACAGACCTGGAATCCCGGTCAAGTATATCAATTTGCATAAAGAATATTTCTGCATCCAGATCACTTGCATTTTGTTGTGCAAGCTGCAGCGCCTCTTCCGATATATCTACTGCATATATCATGCTTGCGGGCAATTCCTTTTTGAGAGATATTGCAATACATCCACTGCCGGTGCCAATGTCAAGAATCTTAAGCTGACTGCTACGGTCAAGACCTTCCAGCATCCATTCCGGCAATTCTTCTGTTTCCGGTCTGGGGATCAACACAGCAGGGTCCACCTTGAATTCAATTCCACGAAAATATGCCGTCCCGGTGATATATTGAAGGGGTTCGTATTTTTTAAGACGCCGGGCAGCCCGCTGAAGAAAATATATATCCGATTCAGACAGCTCTTTCTCTTTCTCAATTACCATCATGGAGGCATTCAGGCCTGTAATGTGCGAAAAGAGGCCCCGAATGATCGCCTCAAGCTCCGGGGAAGGGTACACTCCCTGCAGCTCTTTTTTCATCAGCGCCTGTAATTCACCCAGTTTTGCCGTATGGATTTCCATAGCCCGAAATTAAGGATTTTCTGTATATTTGAGCAAGAAAACAGGGGCCGGGTACCGGGTGCCGGTAAACTCAAAACTCAAAACTCAAAACTTAAAACTTAAAACTCAAAACTTAAAACTCAAAACTCAAAACTTAAAAGCATGGAAGGCGATGTATTAATAATCAATAATTATCACAGGAAAGCTGCCAATCAGGTTGCCGCCATCCTGTTGCCAGAGATTGAAGGTGCCGAAGGGAAATACTTCCTTACCGTGGCTGGTGAGTCGGGAGCAGGAAAATCGGAGATAGCAGCCTCTATTGCTGCAGCACTGGAGAAAGCCGGGAAGGCATGCTATGTTTTTGCCCAGGACGATTATTTTGTTTATCCTCCCAAAACAAATGCAGAAAAGAGAAAAGAGGATATCGGATGGGTGGGGATGCAGGAGGTCAAGCTATCGTTGCTTGATGAAGAAATCGCTGCCATTCGCAATGGAGAGACCATCATTGAAAAGCCGCTGGTCATCTTTGATGAGGACATGATCACCACAGAAGAAGTTGACTTAAGCCCCTATGAAGTTTTCATTGCAGAAGGCACATATACTACAGCCTTAAAGAATGTAGATACAAGGGTTTTTATCGACAGGAACCTTAATGACACCAAAAAGGCCAGGGCAAAACGTGCCCGGGAAAAGCAGGACGAGTTCCTGGAACAGATACTGAGCATTGAACACAGGATCATAAGTGCCCAGAAAAAGGAGGCCGATATTATCATCACCAAAAAATATGATGCAATAAAACAGGAGGATAATGAGCAATAAGATAAAAAGCATTGCGCTTCTCAGCACCCACGGATATTTTGACCCGGTGCCACAGCTTGGCCGTACCGATACCGGCGGACAGGTTGTTTACGTGTTAGAACTTGCAAAAGCGCTGGCCAGGGCAGGCTATAAAACAGACATCTATACACGCTGGTTTGATAAAACCCAGGCACAGATCGACCCTATTCCGGGCAATCCTGACGCGAGGGTCATCCGTATTCCTGCCGGCCCATGGGAGTTCATCCCTAAGGAATTTATTTATGATGTCCTTCCCGAGCTGGCAGAAAATATGATACACTTTATCGGGGAAAACGATTTGCATTACGATCTCTATCACGGGCATTATGTGGATGCTGGTATCGTAGCCCTGGATGTTGCAGAAGCAATGGGTAAACCTGTATACTTTACAGCCCATTCACTGGGGGGATGGAAACGCGACCAGATGGGTGGCGACCCTGAGGAGATGGAAAAGAGATTTAATTTCAATCACAGGATCAGCGAGGAAGTCAGGATATTTGATCATGTAAATGCACAATCCCTTACTTCCATCGTTCAGCATGAAAAGCTGAATGAGTTGTACAACTACGATGCCGGCAATATTGTGATCATCCCGCCAGGGGTTGATGTTCATCACTACTATCCGGAAAAGGAAGGGCAGCAAGTTAAAACCGGCCTGCCCGACAAATATGTATTTTGTCTGAGCAGGATCGACACGAACAAAGGCCACGATCTTCTGTTACATGCCTGGGATATCGTGCGGAAAGAAATACCTGATGTTGAGCTCGTGATCGGCGGTGGCTCGCCAAATCCGAAGCCGCGTGAGCTTGGTGTCTTCGCCACCATGGATAAGATCATCGAAGAAGCCGGCATGCAGGCCCGTGTACATAAGATCGGCTATGTAGCTGATGAGATGATGCGCCCCTATTACCAACAGGCAGAAGTGTTTGTGATGCCGTCATTATTCGAGCCTTTCGGAATGACCAGCCAGGAAGCCATGGCCTGTGGTACGCCTGTGGTAGCTTCAAAATTCGGAGGAATACGCAACACCATTAAAAATGGCTACAACGGATATCTCGTTGATGCCGCCAACCCACAGGAGTTTGCCGAAGCCATTCTAAGCCTTTTACGGGATGAAAAAAAATGTAAAGAGATCGGCGACAATGCATATAAGGTGATCCTGGAAGAATATAGCTGGGAGGCCATCGCCCGCCGCCATCTGGAATTCTACGTCAACTACATGTAGGCTATGGAACTGAGCGGCATATGGTTCCTGGCATTAACCATTCTTCAGTCAAGCGCGATCTTTGTGGTGCTGAAATTGTTCGGCAAGTACAAAATCGACAACTGGCAGGCGCTGTCTGTAAACTATGTCATTGCAACAATCTTTGGGTTTATCATATATAAAGGTGATATTTCAGCAGAGATAATCATTGAAAAAGACTGGTTTGTTTATTCGCTGATCCTCGGGCTTACTTTTATCAGCACCTTTTTCATCTTTGCCCTTTCATCCCAGAAGGTAGGTGTGGCACTCACCTCCGTTGCCAGCAAGATGTCGGTTGTAGTGCCTGTCATAGCAGGGCTGATACTGCTAAATGAAAATATCAATCTGCTATCAGGAATAGGCGTCGGCATCGCATTGCTAGCCTTCTACCTTACCCTGGGAAGAGGTAAAAACAGTGCCTTCCCCAGGAAATATGTCATCTTCCCCCTGCTGCTGTTTATTGGTAATGGTGTAAACGACACCATCATGAAATATTCCGAATACCATTATGTATCTGACAGCAACGACTTAATACTGTACCTGTCGGTGGTATTCTTGACTGCTATGATACTGGGGTTTATCATCGGTGCCATAAAATATGTCCATAAGAAATTTAAGATCGGCCTGAAAAATATTACTGCAGGAATCGTGCTTGGGCTTATCAATTTCGGGTCTACATTTTATTTATTAAAAGCCATGGGTGTTTACGACAGCTCCGTGGTATTCCCCATCACCAATGCAGGTATTGTCAGCCTCAGCGCCCTGGTCGGATTCCTGTTCTTCAGAGAGAAGCTTTCGAGGCGCAACCGGATCGGCATACTGCTGGCCCTTGTAGCAATATTATTAATTGCAATTGCATAGATTATGATGTTCGAAGATACTTACAAGATGATCTCAGCACCCTCAGAAGGACGGTACAAGGATAAAGGAAGTAAGTTCATTGCATTGGCATTTCCTGTCAGGACCGAACAGGAGGTAAAGGAGAAACTGGAAGAGGTAAGAAAATCATATCACGACGCACGTCATCATTGCTATGCCTATATGCTCGGATTTGACAAATCAGCACATCGCTATAATGATGACGGAGAGCCCTCCGGTACAGCCGGGCGCCCTATCTTTGGCCAGATACAATCCAAAGATCTTACCAATATACTGGTGATCGTTATCCGATATTTCGGTGGAATAAAACTTGGTGTTTCAGGTCTTATCACGGCATATAAATCAGCCACCTCAGATGCCCTGGAAGGAGCGAATATCAATACTTTAACGGTAAAGGATGTATATGAGCTATCCTTTGAATATCCGCTTATGAATGAGGTAATGCGTGTGATCAAAGATGAAGAACTGAAGATCATTGAACAGGATTTTCAACTCAGCTGCAAGCTGTCAATGCAGGTAAGAAAAAATCACAGCAACAGGATATATGAAAGGTTCGGCAAAATTTACGGACTAAAAATTAAATATTTAAGAACAATCTAAGATCAGATTTGAAGACATTCACATTATTTTTGTGTAATTTTAAGGAAAATTTAATTTTTATTCACCATAAAAATAAGAGAAGATTTTAAATTTATGATTGGATATTCTTTCCCGGGGCTGATACAATATCGTGTTTTTCAGAAGCATATAAATGGAAGAATTCAATAGCGGGAGATATCCATTTAGATACAACATTTTTTTTAATAAGTCAATACCGAATAGTGTTTTTTTTAAACTTTTTTTGATTCATATTTGTTAGCTAATTTTTGCTGCCAGATACAAGACTAGGAGTACGGAATTTTTCAGCGAGCACTGCTGAGACAACAATTGAAAATTAAATTACATCATTTAATATTGTAGATTTCGAATGGAAAAGAAAGCCATTGAGGTTTGGGAAAATTGTCTGAAAGTCATCAAAGACAACATCCACTACCAAAGCTATAAAACCTGGTTTGTTCCGATCCAAGCTCTCAAACTGGAGAGTGATGTGCTTACCATACAAGTGCCCAGCCAATTTTTTTATGAATGGCTTGAAGAACATTACATTAATCTGTTAAAGAAAACCATTAAGAAAGAACTTGGCTCAGAAGGACGCCTGGAGTACAGCATCATCATGGACAATTCATTTCAATCTGCCAATCCGTATTCCATCCGCGTTCCTACATCTAATAAAAAAGCCGTTAAAAACCCATCTGTGCCCATGCCTATCGACATCAACAAGGATGGCGCCAAAGAAATACCCAACCCTTTTATTATTCCCGGCTTAAAGAAGATAAAGGTTAACTCACAATTGGTCGACACTTACTCCTTCGACAATTTCGTTGAGGGCGACTGTAACAGGCTGGCCCGTTCAGCAGGCTTTGCTGTATCAGAAAACCCGGGAAAAACATCATTCAACCCATTATTGATATATAGTGATGTAGGTCTGGGAAAAACCCATCTTGCTCACGCCATAGGCATACAGGTAAAAACAAATTTCCCGGGAAAGACAGTACTTTACGTTACGACGGAACAATTCACCGCTCAATATATTGAATCGGTGAGAAATAACAACCAGAACGACTTTGTACATTTTTACCAGATGATCGATGTACTGATCATCGATGACATTCAGTTCCTTGCAGGAAAAGAAAAAACACAGGATGTATTTTTCCACATCTTCAACCACCTGCATCAGAACAGCCAACAGATTGTTATAACCTCCGACAAACCACCTATTGAGCTCAAAGGGATGGAACCCCGTCTTCTGTCGAGGTTTAAGTGGGGACTGGCAGCCGACCTGCAGGCACCTGACTTTGAAACCAGGATCGCCATCCTTCAAAAAAGATTATATAATGACGGCATAGAGATGCCACAGGAAGTACTTGAATACCTGGCTTACAGCATCAATACCAATGTCAGGGAACTGGAAGGTGCATTGATCTCCATTCTGGCACAATCCTCATTGAATAAAAAATCAATCACCCTGGAGCTGGCCAAAAAGATGATCGACAAGTTTGTGAAGAGCACCGCCAGGGAGATCTCCATCGACTACATACAAAAGGTTGTTTGTGACTATTTCAGCCTCTCCCTGGATGTGATCAACTCTAAGACCAGGAAAAGGGAAATTGTACAGGCACGGCAACTCGCAATGTTCTTTGCAAAAAAACATACCAAAGCTTCGCTTGCAACCATCGGACTGCACTGTGGCAATAAAGACCACGCCACCGTACTCCATGCCTGCCGTACCGTAAATAACCTTATTGATACAGATAAGCAGTTCAGGATCTATGTTGAAGAACTTAACAAGAAGATCAAGATGTAAACATATCCTGCTAAGTACGCGATAACATTCTACATTTTCATTTATCCTTTCATCATGAAGATCTTATTTGTTTGTCTTGGCAACATTTGCCGATCTCCGCTGGCCGAAGGAATCCTTAAAAAGAAACTTGCAGATCAAGGCATTGACGGAGTCATTCATTCTGCCGGCTTCGAACCCTATCACGAAGGACAGCACGCTGACCCCCGCTCAATAGCAACAGCCAGAAGCCATAATATCGACATCAGTAATAAGGTGGCCAGGCTTTTTACAGTATCAGACTTTGATACTTACGACAGGATCTTCGTGATGGATGCCCTGAATCATTCGGATGTAATGGGCCTTGCACGCGATGATGATGACAGGAACAAAGTTGACTTCCTTCTTAACCAGACTGATCCCGCATCGAACAATGAGGTTCCTGACCCCTACTATGGCGGTGCCGATGGCTTTGAAAAGGTGTACAAGATGATGGATACTGCCTGCGATCAGATCATCCGTGATATCCTTTAAAGCATGCCCATTCCAGATATTCATAAGATCAAAGAAGCCGCTGAGCGTATCAGGCCATATATTCATCGCACCCCTATTATGCAAAGTTCAGCGATCAATGAACTTTGCAACACACGGATTTTTTTCAAATGTGAGAACTTTCAAAAAGCAGGATCCTTTAAATCGAGGGGAGCATGCAACGCTGTTTTTTCCCTGGAAGAAGAGCAGCTAGCAAAAGGGGTATGTACACATTCTTCAGGCAACCATGCACAGGCACTGGCCAGAGCGGCATCATTGCGCAAGGCTAATGCATACATTGTGATGCCGGAAACATCGCCTAAGGTAAAGGTTGCAGGTGTGGAAGGCTACGGAGGGAAGATCACCTTTTGCAAGCCAACCCTTGCAGCACGCGAAGAAACATTAAAAGGCATTATAGAGAAATACGGAGCACTTGAGATACACCCCTACAATGATTACAGGATCATTGCCGGACAGGCAACAGCAACACTTGAGATGCTCAGCGAAATTGAACACCCGGATATTATCATGGCCCCTGTCGGCGGCGGTGGCTTGCTGAGTGGCACCGCACTCTGCACAAAATATCTGAGCCCTCATACCAAAGTCATCGCTGCCGAGCCGCAGATGGCTGATGACGCCTCTCGTTCATTCCATGAAGGAAGATTTATCCCTTCTGAAAACCCGAAGACCATCGCCGATGGCCTGCTTACATCACTGGGCAGCCTCACCTTCCCCATCATAAGAGAATATGTAGATGATATCGTGACTGTGAGTGAAGAAGGCATCATTACTGCCATGCGACTGGTATGGGAAAGGATGAAAATCATCATTGAACCATCTTCAGCGGTCCCGCTCGCAGCCATCCTTGAAAACAAGCTTGAGGCAGAAGGGAAGACCGTGGGGATCATATTGTCGGGGGGGAATGTGGATATGGCAGATGGCAGATGGCAAATGTAAAATGGCAAAAAGAAAATGGCAAAAGGAAACTTATATCTGATACCTACATTGTTGGGTGAAAGTGCTGTAGAGGATGTTTTACCGCAAAGCTTAAAACTTATCATAAGCAAGATCGGGCATTTTGTAGTGGAAGACCTGCGTACTGCCAGGCGCTTCCTTAAAAAGGTCGACAGAAATATTGATATCGACAGCCTGACTTTTTATTTACTGAACGAACATAGTAAGCCTGAAGAGGTGCCGGAGATGATAGGGCCTTTGCTATCTGGGCATGATGTTGGGTTGATGTCGGAAGCGGGCACGCCCTGCGTAGCAGACCCGGGCTCTTCCCTTGTGAGCCTGGCACACGACAAGGATGTGCGGGTAGTTCCCTTATCCGGGCCTTCCTCTATCACCCTGGCACTCATGGCCTCGGGCTTCAACGGTCAGCACTTTGTTTTTCACGGCTACCTGCCCGTTGAGAGACGTGAAAGAATTGCAGCATTAAAAAAGCTGGAACAGGATGCCTACAGAAAAGACCAGACACAGGTTTTTATCGAAACACCATACCGGAACATGAAAATGTTTGAAAGCATCCTTGAAAGCTGCAGTCCCGACACGCGATTATGTGTCGCAGCAAACCTCACAGAAGAAAAAGAGATGATCAGAACACTGCCCGTAAAAGCCTGGACAAAACAAAAGCCGGCCATCCATAAACAGCCGGCGGTGTTTTTGTTGTATAGATAAGGAAAATGATATCAGATATCGAATATCTTATTCCGGTCCATGCACATGGCCATGCTCAATCTCTTCTGCAGTGGCTTCGCGTACATTGATGATCTCACCCTTAAAAAACAGGTTGACGCCTGCTAAGGGGTGATTGAAGTCCATTTTCACCTTTTCATCGGAGATCTCCATCACTTTGCCCATGATCGTTTGCCCCTGATCATTCTGCATAGGAATGTCATTACCAGCATACAAGATAGTCTCATCTATCTTACCATCGATCTCAAAAATTTTCTTATCAAGCTCCATGAATGCATCATCACGCTTTGCCCCGTAAGCTACTTCACTGTCGAGGGGAAAAGAATAATCAGCACCAGCCTCAAGGCCCTTAATGTTTTCTTCAAACTTGGGTAAAAGAAATCCTGATCCGTAAAGGAATACAAAAGGTTTTTCCTTGTCCACTTCCTGGATCATTGGTCCGTTTTCGTCATTTTCGGTGAGGGTGTAGGTCATTGAGACCACAGTATTGCTTGCTATCTTCATATGAAAAGGGTTTATTAATGTGCAATAAATCAATTATTTCTGCAAAATTAATATTAAAACCGAATCGTTAGAATAAAAACTGCCTCTTTTTGTAATAATTCGTTGTTTTATGCGTCATATATTTATATTATTGTATTTAGGTTGGGTACCGGGTATCGGGTGCGGGGAACAGGAAACGGGTTTATTCGTATAATTAAAAATAATTGATTTGGAACAAGCGGTATTAAGCATTAACAATCTGTCGAAAGACTATGGCAGGATAAAGGCTGTCGACAATCTCTCGCTGGAGGTACAGGCAGGAAATGTGTTTGGGATCCTTGGTCCCAACGGAAGCGGAAAGACAACAACACTGGGCATCGTCCTGTCAGTCATCAATGCAAGCGGAGGCAGCTTCTCCTGGTTTGGAAAGGCAAACAGCAAAAAAGATCGGATGGACATTGGTGCCATCCTTGAAGTTCCGATCTTTTATCCTTACTTATCCGGCGAACGAAATCTGCAGATCATAGCAGACATTAAAGGAAACACCTATGAGAGCATCCCTGAGGTGCTCGACATCGTTGACCTGACCGAGAGGAGAAAAAGCAAATTCAGGACATATTCCTTAGGGATGAAGCAACGCCTCGCCATTGCAGCAGCCCTGATCGGAGATCCCAAAGTACTGATCTTCGACGAACCCACAAACGGCCTGGACCCCCAGGGCATCGCTGAGATCCGCGAGCTCATTATTAAGATCGCTAAACGGGGCATCACCATTATTCTTGCCAGCCACCTGCTGGATGAAGTCCAGAAGATCTGTTCACATGTGGTAGTGCTCGATAAAGGGAAAAATATTTTCACCGGTGAAGTATCAGAAATATTGAATGCTTCCACCCTGGTTGAAATATCATCTGATGACATGGAGAGCCTGGAAACATCCCTGCGGGAAAATAACAAGATTCTTTCTGTTGAAAGAGAAGGAGCATTCCTTCTGGTGAAGCTCAAGGATGGTTTCGACATCAAAGACCTTAATCAATACCTTATCGCCAGGGGGATCACCATCAGCCACCTGAGTTCCAGAAAACAAAGCCTTGAAAACTACTTCCTTGAATTAATTGCAAAAAGATGATCAGATTACTTAAAATAGATTATAAAAAGATCCGGGGAAACAGGGTTTTCTGGATATTAACGGGACTATATGCCTTGCTCATCATCCTTTTCTTTTTCGGGATACAGGGAGCCCTTGACGACCTGGCAGAAGAAGCCAACAAGAAGAGCCCCATCCCGCTACCTGGCCTGAGTGCTTACAGCCTCCCCGACATCTGGCATAACCTGACCTATATTGCAGGCTATTTCAAGATCTTCCTGGGTGTGGTGGTCATCATCCTCATCACCAACGAATATACCTATAAGACCATCAGGCAAAATGTGATCAGCGGATTCAGCAGGTGGGATTTCCTAAGCAGCAAATTCCTCACCATCGGTGTGATAAGCCTGGCTGCCACCCTGCTTGTGTTCATCATCGGGCTGATACTGGGCTTCATACATACCGAAGATATCACAAGCGCCAAAGTATTTGGCAAGACAGGCTTCCTCTTAGCCTACTTCCTTGAAACATATGCCTTCCTGATATTATCCTTCTTTGTCGGGATGCTTGTAAAAAGGTCAGGCTTCGCCATCGGACTGCTGCTATTGTACTATTATATCGTTGAGCCAGTAGGGCGATACTACCTGCCGGATGAGCTTGGTGAATTCTTTCCAAAGAAGGCCATCGGCTCTCTTATCGACATCCCCAACACCTCTATCATGCGCCTGTTTGGCGTTGAATTTCAAGATTATATCAGCATCTGGGATATCTTCCTGGTATTGGGCTATGTTGTGCTGTTCGGAGGGCTTTCATATTGGGTCTTGAAGAAGCGGGACCTTTAGGTTTTGGGTGTTGGGTTTTGGGTTTTGGGTTTTGGGTTTTGGGTTTTAAGTTTTGGGTTTTAAGTTTTGGGTTTTAAGTTGGATTCAACAATCAAAACTCCCATTCTTTATTACCAATCGCTATTAATCAATAATCAATAGGATATCATCACTCATCAAGGTTTTGGGTGTTGGGTGTTGGGTTTTGGGTTTTGGGTTTTAAGTTTTA
>JBDLIJ010000057.1:0-14989 GCA_039714935.1 Bacteroidota bacterium
GGAAATAATGGAGTCCATTTCATTTGACGAATATCCAAGTACAAACAGCAATGAACTGATTGCACCGGCAGAAGTGCCTCCCACCTTTTCTATGTTCTTAGCCATCCCATGTTCCTCAAGAGCCTGTATTACGCCTGCATAGGCAATGCCGCGAATGCCTGCCCCTTCAAAAACCAGGTTTTTTATCTCATTGGGTTGTGAATACCCGATACTTAAGATGAGGAGTTGTAGGATACTACGTGAGAACAATTTCATTTTAGGAAATGTGATCGTGTTTTCGGGCAGGCTTCTTTTTCTTAAACATGTCAAACACCAGATACCCTATGGCAGCTCCCCAGAGCATGCTCATATACGGATTAGAGGTGATGGCACAGCTGCCTGAAGTGCATCCCACCTCAATATAATATATGTATCCGCCGATGGCACCTGCTACTGCACCGATCACAGGCAGGACGTTAAACTTTAATTTCTTCTTTTCACTGGCTGACGTGATGTCAGTATGTTGCTGTTCTGTCATAATAATTTCAGTAAATATGTAAGCTTGTGGATATGATCAAAGGCTGTGCCAAAGATCAACTAAGTCTGACAATGGTGATGCCCTGTCCGCCTCTTTCAACATGTGCATCGCCAAAATGTTCAACATCGTCAACAGTCTGGAGGTATTCCCTGAGTACATTTCTAAGTATGCCATCGCCTTTGCCATGCAGGATGGTAACTTCTTTAACACTTAGCAGGATGGCATCATCGAGGTAGAACTTTAGCTCATCCAGGGCTTCAATGGCACGTTTACCCCTCAAGTCGATGGAAGGGCTAAATTTTGCTGCCCTTTTATTAATATCGCTCATGATGTTTCTGTAAGTGCTTTTCTTCCGGCTTCCGGCATCTGGCATCCGGTTTCCGGCTATCTTCTTTATATCATCCAGTTTCACTTCTATACTCACACTTCCACTAAGCACCTTGGCCTTTTGCCCCTTTACTTCTACCACCTCTCCGATAGTTCCATATTTAACGATCTCAACCATGTCGCCCGCTACAGGAATCCCCACAAGATATTTTACCGGTTCTTTCTTAATTCTTGTATTCTTAGTTCCTTTATTCTTAGTCTTATCCCCTGTTCCATTTCCCCTGTTCTTTACTTCCTGTTCCCTGTTCCCTGCTCCCTGTTCATTATTCTCAAGAATCTTCTTCCCCTTTACCTTAAGCTTCTTCCTCAGGTCCTTCGTCTTCTCCTTCTCTGCCTCCGCTTCCCTGATCTCTTTGATGGTATGTTCTATCATACGGTTGGCACCCGAAAGTATTTCTCCTGCTTCGCGGCGGGCTTCGTCAATGATGTCTGATTTCTTTTCATTCAACTCGCTGATCAGCTTCTCATATTTGTCGATCGTTTCTGCCAGGAAGTCGTCGGCCACTCCATATTTCTGTTTCTCTTTTTCCAGCTGCATCTTCTCTGTTTCCAATTCCTGCAGTTGTTTTTCAAAATCAATCTGTGAATAGCCGGTTATGGATGCTGCCTGCTCAAGTACGTCTTCAGGAAAGCCGATCTTTCTTGCAATTTCAAAGGCGAAAGAGCTTCCCGGCTTCCCGGTATGCAGCATGTATAATGGTCGCATCTCGTGGGTGTCGAACAGCATGGCTCCATTGAGGATACCTGCTTCATTGTCGGCCATGAGTTTTATGTTTGCGTAATGTGTCGTCACCACACCATAAGCTTTCTTCGCATTCATAGCATGCAGTGATGCCTCGGCAATGGCGCCTCCCAGGTGGGGTTCTGTGCCGGTGCCAAACTCATCAATCAAAAAGAGGGTGTTTCGGTTCCCTTTATTGATAAACTCCCTGATGTTAATAAGGTGTGAGCTGTATGTGCTCAAGTCATTTTCAAGGCTCTGCTCATCACCAATGTCGAGGAAAATATCTTTGAAGATGCCGGCTTCAGAGTTTTCTTCCATAGGTGCCAGCAGGCCACATTGCAGCATGTATTGCAGGAGGCCGGTTGTTTTCAGGCATACTGATTTCCCACCTGCATTTGGGCCTGAGATCACCAGGATACGATGCTTCTTATGCAACTCCAGGTCCATGGGCACCACGCCCTTATCTTGTTCTTTAAGAGAAAGATAAAGCAATGGATGTCTGGCATTTCTCCAGTTGAACAGAGGTGTTGGCTTCAGCAGGGGCTTGATGCCGTTTACCATGAGTGCCAGCTTTGCCTTGGCACGGATAAAATCTATCTTCCCGAGAAAGTCATATGCATAGAAAAGAATATCGCTCTGCGGTCTCAGCTTGTCGGTAAAATTTATAAGAATATGGATGATCTCCCTGCGCTCGGCATTTTCCAGTTCCCTGATCTCATTGTTCAGGTCGAAAACTTCGGTAGGTTCAATAAATACCGTTTGTCCCGTGGCCGATTCGTCATGGATAAAACCTTTTAGCTGGCGTTTCCCTGCAGCCAGGACAGGGATCACCATACGGCCGTTTCTGATGGTTACTTCAGCATCATCAGGAGTTAATCCCGCTTTCCTTGCCTCCTGCATACTTTTACTGATCCTGCCATCGATAGATTTTTGTTTGCGGTGAAGCTTGCTCCTGATCTCCTTTAAAGCAATAGAGGCATTGTCACGTACCATACCTTTATCATCCACAATTCTTTCAATTTCCGAAACGAGTGCTTCCTGGGGTTCCATCCCTTCGGTAAGGCGTGTTAACTCAGGGTAAATCCCTTCTTCTGCCTCCATAAAAAATGCAAGGCAGCTATTGATCGTTTGCAGGGAAGTCTTAAGGTCAAACAACAATTCCAGATCCAGATAGGTCCCCTTGAGCTGAATACGCTTCAACTCCGTGCTAAGATCATAATAACCGGAGTTAGGAAAGCTTATTCCCGACAGGAGCACCTGACGGAACTCTTCTGCCTGGCTAAGCAGTTGCTGAACGGTGCCATGACTGGTTTCAAAGCAGATCTGTTCCACATGCTTCTGTCCCAAAGGGCTGAGACATTGCTGCTCAAGAAGCTCACGGACTTTGTGGAAGCCGATCTTGGTTTCGAAATTCTCCGGGTAAATCATGGCGTAAAGATAGGGCTTTAAGTGTTAGGTGTTGGGTGTAGGGCGTTGGATGTTGAGTTGAGTTGTTGGGTTGGTGGGTGAAGGTGAATTTACTATATTCGTAGGATAAAACGAATTGCCATGTCCGGAATCCTTATCGAAGTTTGTGTCACCTCTGCACAGTCTGCCCTGAATGCCGAAAAAGGTGGGGCGAAACGAGTTGAGCTGGTTGATAACCTTATCGAAGGCGGAACCACACCAAGTGCAGGCACTATTGCCAGCTTGCGCCATCGCCTGAACATTGGATTATATGTCATGATCCGCCCCCGTGGTGGCGACTTTTGTTATTCTGACCTTGAATTCGAGATCATGAAAGAAGATGTGAAGATGGCAGGATTAATGGGGGCTGACGGAGTCGTGGCAGGGATATTAATGCCCGATGGCAACATTGACGTTAAGCGGATGGGCACCTTGAGAAATTTAGCCGGAAATATGGGCTTTACATGTCATCGCGCTTTCGACATGACCGTAAACAAATTCAAAGCATTGGAAGAATTGATCGACCTGGATGTGGAGCGTGTGCTCACCAGTGGTGGAAAAAATAAAGCCCCGGAGGGGAAGGAACTGATCAAAGATCTGATTGATAAGGCTGCCGGGCGTATCATTATCATGCCGGGCAGTGGTGTAAATGAGGATAGCATTCTGAATGTAAAGAACCATACCGGCGCATATGAATTTCATGTGACGGGGCGTAGCCTGTTTCCCGGTAAGATGAAGTTCAGGAACCCGGAGGTCTCAATGGGAGATAATATATCTGTACCTGAATATGATCAATGGATGACCGACCCTGAACGTATCAGAAAGATTGTTGAACTGGCAAACAATGAGATATGAGATATTTCTTAGCGCTTTTATTAGTCGTATTGTTTATGAGTTCCTGTAAGCGTGAATACCCAATTGAGCAGATTACGTGTGAGGACTGGGAGATGGGAAGACTGGGAGAATCTGAGATTTATCCGGCGACTGTGCCGGGATGTGTACATACTGATCTCATGGCCAATGGACTTATCGAAGATCCCTTTTACGGGGATAATGAGTCAAAACTTCAATGGATCGGGGAGGCTTCATGGGTTTATTCAAATAATTTTCTGGCAGTAAATGATATCCTTGAAAAAAGTAATCAGGAAATTGTTTTCGAAGGACTGGATACCTATGCAAAAGTATACCTGAATGACTCATTGATCATAACAGCCGACAATATGTTCAGGGCCTGGAAAGCCAATGTGAAGGGAATATATAAGGAAGGTGAAAATCATTTAGAAGTTGTTTTTGCCCCGCCGGGGGAAATAAATGATATAAAAGCTGAGGGCTTGCCATATCAATTACCTGATAAGAGAGCGTTTTCTCGGAAAGCACCTTATCATTTTGGCTGGGACTGGGGGCCTGAATTTATTACATGCGGCATTTGGAAGGATACTTATTTCCACGGCTGGGATGATTTCAGGATAGAAAATGTGCATGTGCATTATGCCTCCATTGATTTGGATCCTCTTCCCGTACAAATGACTGTAAGTGTTGATAGTGATGCGGAACAAAATGCCAGATTACGCTTGTTTAATGAAGAAAGCGGTGACAGGATCGCTTTTAAAAAAGTGAAGCTGACGAAAGGGATGAACGAGCTTGTGCTCACTGCTGAAATCAGCAACCCGGAGCTCTGGTGGCCTGCCGGACTGGGAGATCAGAAGATGTATGCTTTCCGGACTGAAGTCGTTGGGAATGGGCATTCAGATGCCATGGTGTCCAATTTTGGGATCAGGGAGATTGCATTGGTCCGTGAACCGGATGCCTATGGCGAATCCTTTTATTTCAATGTGAATGGCTTGCCTGTATTTATGAAAGGTGCCAATTATATCCCTCAGGATAATTTTCTTACACAGGTGGATACCGCCAGGTATGAAAATCTCATCGGATCTGTTGTGGATGCCAATATGAATATGTTGCGTGTATGGGGTGGTGGCATTTATGAGAATGATATCTTCTATGATCTTTGCGATCAGAATGGTATCCTGCTGTGGCAGGATTTCATGTTTGCCTGCAATATGTACCCGGGGGATGATGCATTTCTGGAAAATGTGAAACAAGAAGCAGTTGAAAATGTCTCAAGGCTCTCCAATCATCCATGCATTGCACTCTGGTGTGGTAATAATGAAGTGGATGAAGGCTGGCATAACTGGGGCTGGCAGAAATCATTGGGTTATTCCGAAGCGGATTCTGCAAAGGTCTGGAGTGATTATCTGAAAGTCTTTCATGATATCCTCCCTTCTGTTGTTGAAGAATATGATCCGGGCACCATCTACTATCCCTCTTCACCCATGACCGGATGGGGAAGGGATGAAGCTTACACCAAAGGTGATGTCCACTATTGGGGCGTATGGTGGGGTGAAGAGCCCTTTGAGACGTATCGATGGAAGGGTGGACGCTTTGTGAGTGAATATGGCTTCCAGGGAATGCCTCCTATGGAGACGATAGAGTCATTTACAGAATCCGGCGACAGATTTCCGGGCTCAGCTATCCTTGAAGCGCATCAAAAACACCCACGGGGTACCGAGCTCATACAGAAATATATGAAACGCGAATTTATTGTTCCGGAAGATTTAGATGACTATGTATATGTGAGCCAGGTGTTGCAGGCCGAAGGTATGGGGCAGGCATTTTACGCCCATCGTGTTTCTCAACCCTTTTGCATGGGCACACTATACTGGCAATTGAACGACTGCTGGCCGGTGACATCCTGGGCAAGCCTGGATTATTATGGACGATGGAAGGCACTGCATTATCATATTAAAAGGGCATATGCACCTCTTATGATCGTTGCTGCCGAAGTGGATAATTGTATTAAAGTTGCTGCATTAAACGATCATCCAAAAGGACTTGAGGTGAAGCTGCATTGTGAGCTTCAGGATGTAAACGGAAACATCATTGACCAATGGGAGGAATTATCAGAATTACCCCCACAGAGTAATACGGAAATATTTTCAGTGCCTGCTGATGGGAGAAACTCAGAGGAATTAGTGTTTGTGGCCAGGTTGTTTCAAGGTGATGAAGAGATATCAAATTATTTTTTGTACTTCACACCAGAGATAGATATGGATTTGCCGGACCCCGGCTTGTCGTTTGAAGTGCCTGGGGCCGGATCAGATCCGGTAGTTATTATCCAGGCAGACAAGCTTGCACGGCAGGTTTTTCTGGAGGCCAAAGGCCTGGATGGCCGCTTTGAAGATAACTTTTTTGACATGGCTGCCGGTGAAACCCGCAGGATTCGATTCATTGGTGACGCCGGTGCTGAAGATCTTGCAAAGAATATCAGGATCAAAAGCATTTATGATAGCTGTAATTAAAATGAAAAAGCTTTATTTTCGTTTAGTAAAGCAAAGCAACAAGCATGAATAAATCCAACAGACGTCAATTCATCTCCCGCTCTGCTCTTGCTGCTGCGGGTGCCATTGCGCTTCCGGCCTGGCTGAAGAATGTGAAGGCAGGAAGTATAGTTAGCCCCATAGCCGGAAATACTCCCATGGTGATCTCGACCTGGAATCATGGTTATGAGGCAAATGAGGCTGCCTGGAAAGTGTTGGAGGCTGGCGGCACCGCTGTTGATGCTGTGGAGCAGGGTGTGCGTGTGCCGGAAGCCGATCCTGAAAACCTCAGCGTGGGCTATGGCGGAATTCCCGACAGGGATGGCCATGTGACCCTGGATGCCTCCATCATGAAAGGAAACGGGGAGTGCGGATCGGTTACTTTTCTGCAACATATCAAGCATCCAGTCTCCGTAGCTAAGCTGGTGATGGAAAAAACACCCCACGTGATGCTGTCAGGAGAAGGAGCATTGCAATTTGCCCTCGACAACGGCTTCATGAAAGAAAACCTGCTCACAGAAAAAGCAAAAAAAGCCTGGGAAAAATGGCTGGAAAAGTCGGAGTATGAACCTGTGATAAATATTGAGAACCATGATACCATAGGTATGCTGGCCATTGATAGGGAAGATCATGTAGCCGGGGCGTGTACTACCTCTGGTCTTGGCTATAAGATGCATGGCAGGGTAGGGGATTCTCCCGTGATCGGAGCAGGCCTCTATGCCGATGATGAAGTAGGAGCAGCCACAGCCACCGGAATGGGTGAGCTTGTCTTGAAAACACTGGGCTCCTTCTTATTGGTAGAACTGATGCGGAACGGATATTCTCCGCAGGAAGCCTGCGAGGAAGGCATAAAGCGTATCATAGACAAGATACCAGACTATAAAAACTTCCAGATTGGCTACCTGGCCGTGAATAAGGCCGGGGAAACAGGTGCCTGTGCCATCCATAAAGGATTTAACTATGCCCTGTTCAGAGAAGGGAAGTTCGAACTTATTAACAGCGACTACTATTTAAAATAAATATACACCATGAAAGCAAGATATCTTTTTCTGCCATTTGCAACACTGCTGGCCATCTCATCCTGTAAGCCACCATCACCCGATGATATCAATATCATTCCCCAGCCCGCCAACGCCTTTGTCATTCCGGGATCTTTCGAGATTGAAGCTGAAACACGTATCATCACCCAGACAGAGCTGGATGATGTAGTGGCTGTATGTGAATATTTCAATGATTTTATTGAAGCGTCCGCGGGCTTTCGCCTCGATATCGTTGACGACGAGCAGGTAAGCAACTTCTCCGGTGATATAGTGATCACAACCTACAATGCCGATACGGCCAGGAGTGAAGAATACTATGAGCTCAAGGTGCAGGGAGGCCGCTCTGTGGTGCTTCAGGCCAATAAGCCAGAAGGATTGTTCTATGGTATTCAGACCATGCTTCAGATCCTGCCTCCTGAGGTGATGAGTAAAACAGCTGTAGAGGACATAGAACTGCGAATGCCTGCGGTCAATGTTTTTGACTATCCCAGGTTTGAGTGGAGGGGTATGCACCTGGATGTTGGCCGGCACTTCTTCCCCAAGGAATTCATAAAGAAATACCTTGACCTGATGGCCATGTATAAGATGAACGTCTTTCACTGGCACCTGACGGAAGACCAGGGCTGGCGAATTGAAATTAATAAGTATCCCAAACTTACAGAAATATCGGCCTGGCGTACTGAGCCCGACGGAAGCGTTTACGGTGGCTATTATACGCAGGAGGAGATAAAAGAAATTGTAGCCTATGCTGCCGAAAGGCAGATCACCATCGTACCTGAAATAGAGATGCCAGGACATAGTGTAGCGGCGCTTGCTGCCTATCCCGAGCTAAGTTGTACCGGTGGACCTTTTGAAGTGGCAGCGATCTGGGGTGTGAAGAAGGATGTGTATTGTGCCGGGAATGAAGAGACTTTTGAATTTCTTGAAAATGTGCTGCTGGAGGTGATGGAGCTTTTCCCTGGTGAATACATTCATATTGGCGGGGATGAGGTGCCAAAAGATCGATGGACGGCGTGTAGTAAGTGCCAGGCCAGGATACGTAATGAAGGGCTGGCAGATGAAAACGAACTGCAAAGTTACTTCATCAGGCGGATGGAAAAATTCCTGAATGATCATGGCAGGAAACTGATTGGCTGGGACGAGATCCTCGAGGGAGGGTTGGCACCTGAAGCAACAGTGATGTCGTGGCGTGGTGAACAAGGTGGGATAGAAGCTGCCCAGATGGGACATGATGCTGTGATGACGCCGGGCGGCTATTGTTACTTCGACCACTATCAGGCCGATCCGGCCACTCACCCCAAAGCCATTGGCGGATTTACCACGCTGAAAGATGTTTACCACTACAATCCCGTGTCAGCAGAGCTTAATGAAGCTGAACAGGAACATATCCTGGGTGCCCAGGGAAATGTATGGACAGAATATATGGCCACGCCCGAATATGTTGAATATATGGCAGTACCCAGGATGGTAGCCCTGGCTGAAGTAAACTGGACAAGGGAAAGCAAACATAGCTGGAATCGGTTCCTCCGCAAGATAGAGTATCATTTTGACCGTCTTAATATCATGGAGGTGAACTACTGTGATGCCATTTTTAATGTTGAGATCACACCGGAATTTGATGACACGATCGGTGCCATGATGATCAAAATGCAAACAGAGATTCCTGATTCCGAAATTCGCTATACCCTCGACGGAACAGAGCCCCTGGAAGATGCTATGGTCTACGACACCCTTTTTGCACTCGATAAGTCGGCCACCATAAAAGCGCGCACATTTGTTGAAGATATAGCAAAAGGACATACAAGCTCAATAGAGATCAATATGCATAAGGGCGTTGGAAAACCTGTGTCATATAAACATGATTACAGTGATAAGTATAATGCTGGTGGGCATTTTGGATTATTAAACGGGATTCAGGGATCGGTGCATCATAAAGATGGCAGGTGGCAGGGCTTTAGCGGTGATGACATTGAAGTGATCATCGACCTGGGTGAAAAGACACAGATCAACAGCATACGGCTGTCTTTCCTTCAGAATATTACCAGTTGGATCTTTCTTCCGTCAACAGTA
The DNA here is from genome assembly GCA_039714935.1 of Bacteroidota bacterium. Classification (GTDB taxonomy): domain Bacteria; phylum Bacteroidota; class Bacteroidia; order Bacteroidales; family B18-G4; genus B18-G4. The sequence goes on from JBDLIJ010000057.1 coordinate 9,562, forward strand.
CATTTTTATCTTGCAGATGCAGAAGAAGGTGATTACGTGGAGGCCGGTGAGTTCCTGAATGCCGTTTCACAGCAAGAAAAAGAAGCCGTGATCAAGAACTTCAGCAGATCTTTTAATGATAAAGCTGCACGTTTTGTAAAAATAGTTGCCACTAACCCGGGACTCATCCCCGACTGGCACCCGGCTGCGGGAAATCCAAGTTGGGTGTTTGTTGATGAGGTGGTGATTGAATGATTATTGTGATGTCAATACCGTATAGAATACACTAAAATCTTATCAAAACTGTTGAAATTGAAAGTAATGCATCCAATCTTTCTTTTTTGCATTATGGAAGAACCATGGCACTATTGCCGATAATAATAATATCTTTTTTCCTTGATGAAGGAGTTATTTTCAGCTTTTTAATTTCTCCATCTTCAACTTTTCCTTCCAGCACGGTATTGTAAGGTGCATGTAACTTAAAATCAACGTTCCAATCTTTGGGCCATGCCGGCAGCAGGTAAATTGTTTGAGAATATGGATCAACCTGCAAAAGCATTGATTGAAACGTTTTCATTAATATACCTCCATGATCTTGATCAGGAGTCCAATCATAATTTGGTCCCCAAAAAGCGGGGAAACGAGATTTTTCATCATGTTTCGTTGCTCTGTCTGCCAGGTATTCACGCGCCTGCTCTGCTAGTCCAAGGTAAGCCATAAATAAATCATCCTGTCTCCATCCAAAGTTCCCTTTATCCCACCGATGTTCAAGAGCGTTTTTGGCCCAATCTAAATTAGCTTTTCCAACGCCAAAGTGTCGGAATGGAAATACTGCGTAAAGCTCAGGGTTTTCAACATTATTTTTGTCCTCATACCTTTCAGCTGGTGCAAGTGCTTTCCCGGACGGTGTTTCGCGGGTGGGGAAATCTGGCAGTTTAGCACTAAATCTATTCCAATAATCACGATCAGTTGTTTTTACTAAATCCTGAGGTAAGGCTAACAATCGTTTGGTAATGCTATGTAAACCTGCAATTTCAGGCATCGGATTGGTGCAATCCCACCATGTTTCAGCAGACATCGAAGGATACATTATCAGCTTTCCGGTTTCATCCACCTGATAGTAGTTGTCGAAAAACCTCATGATATCATTCGCAATAGGAATTATTTTGTTATTAAGGAAATCTACATCTTGCGTGTAATCGAAGTAGTCCATCATCATAAATACCAACTCCGTACCGGCAACCCATTCCCATTTGTGCCAGGGACTTTCCTGCAGTTTGTCTGTACGTTCTTCAAAGGGAGTCCAGCCGTAAGTAGCTGTGAATGTAGAGCCCCAAAAGTACATGCATTCAGGAAAATAAACCCCTTCAAAGCCAAAATATTTGTTTGTGCGGTATTTGCATAGCTTATATATATCTTCAGCATACATTTTGAAAAGTGCTTGCATAAGATCGTAATCACCAGATGAGCACATACTCAAGTAAGGCAGCCTGGTGTTTTGCCACCAATAACCGGGTCCCCACCTTCTGTAGTCATCTCCACCGGGCATTCCCTCTGCAAGTACTGTAAAAATTGATCCATTAAACTTAATGGGGTAATTCCCTCTGCCTGCTGATGCATCAATAAATCGTTGTAGCGTATACGCTTTTGAAACAATGAATGCATCATTTGGCACTTTTGATTTTACATTGTCTGCAAGCCTTGCATGCATCCAGCTTCTATCCCAAAAGTCAGACCACCATTTTTCATGTGCGTTTTTTCTTTCTTTATAAGGAGTCGCTTCAATACTGGTCGAAAGTTCTTCTATGTTTTGTTGCCACATATCAGGCATAGAAGGATGCTCTGTTAATACATAAACATCCAGTCTGCCTTCTTTTTCTTTAGCTGTTACCAGGGTTTTATCATTAATCTTTTCAGCATTCGGCCCTTTTATAATGGCGCCAAAAGTTCTATGGAGAATGGGGTCGGTTTTAAAGTATTCAGATATGCCTTGCAGTCGATTTGTTAAATCAAAGCCTTCAGATTTTTTGTTGTGGTGAAACCATCCGATATAGTCAGCTCTATTTGAAATGATATTGTCGGGTTCTACAATTACCGGCTTATGCAACCTGCCCGGCATGGATCGGTTTTCCAGTAAATCACTCACGCCAATACTACTTAACGAATCTTGCTGTGTTCGCCATAATTCAATCCCGGCGGTCATTGTCAGTGGAACCGAGCTAGAATAACTCAAATGCAAAACAGGATTGTTTGCATCCGCCCATATTCGAATATTAAGATCAACTTCTTTTCCTTTATGTTGCCCTTTGGAGGCTATTAATATACTTCCCGACCATAAATCCAGTTCTTGCCTGAAACTGGAACCAGAAAATACGATTGCAGGATCACACTTCACCCTGAGTTTACCCACTTTCAATAATCGTCCATTATCTCCCCATGCATCTGTTTTTCCAATATATAAACAGATATCCCCGTTTTCTTCAACCCAAACATTCATTCCCATATCTCCGTTGCCTAAAGGCATGGACCCATGGTGATCTTTGCTTGGAGATGTCCAAACCACATTATATTTATCTAAGTTGGTGGCGTTGTCGGTTGAAGTTTTTTCTGATTGACAAGCGGAAATGACCAGTAATGTAAACACTATTTTAAAAGTGAATTTCAATTTAGTTAATAGTTGCATCTTTTAGTAATTCTTTAATTGAATTAGAAATGTATATTTTATATAGTTTCAGGGAAACATCTATTGCTTAATTTATTTATTGATAGCGAAAGTCATTCAACATCTATCTGATTTTTTTGATGCGTATATAATCCATTATTATAATCACCATCACATGCTTCCAGTAGTTTGATTTTAAGCTCCTTTAGTTTTTCATAATTTTGCTTTGACAAATCATGCTCTTCGCGATAATCATCAGGTAAGTAGTAAAGTTCAAATACGTCTTTTGTCAAATAAGATCTTAGTTTCCAACCATCCTTCGTAATAAGTGCAGGGCCTAGAAATGAAGAGAAAACGACATATTCATGTTCAAGCGCAGCACCTTTTCCAATCAAATCCTGATAAAAAGATAAACCATCTGTATTGACTGTTCCCTTGTAACCAGTAATGTCAATAAAGGTGGGTAAGATGTCATAATTAGCTACCAATCGCTGACTAACTTTTCCCGGGCTGATCTTTTTTGGCCAGCGAATAATCATCTTCATCAGGAAATTCATGGCTGGTGTAAAAAATGTTGAACTTGACGCTACAGGAAGGTTGCTGATACCCAAGGACCTTATTTCCTACGCAATCATCAAAAAAGAGATCGTACTCGCATCAGTTGTGAACAAGATTGAGATTTGGGACAAATCGGAATATGAAAAAGCGGTTGACTATGACCCCGACGAATTCGCCGACCTGGCTGAAGAAGTTATGGGAGATAAAGAAACCGAACCGATTGACTGATGTACCACACACCTGTCCTACTTACGGAAAGTATACAAGGGCTGATGATCACCAAAGGTGGTCGTTATGTTGATGCCACTTTTGGTGGTGGTGGGCATTCGCACGAGATCATGAAACAATTAAAGGGCGGCAAGCTCTTCGCTTTTGATCGGGATCCTGATGCCATGGATAATATCATCAACGACAAGCGGTTCATGCTGATCAATGCGGATTACCGGTATATCAGGAATTACCTCCGCCTGCATGAAGCCATCCCCTGTGACGGCATCCTGGCCGATCTCGGAATATCCTCTCACCAGATCGATGATCCTGAGAGGGGATTCTCCACACGCTTTGAAGGTGCATTGGACATGCGCATGGATAACCGTGGAGAGATCAATGCTGCTGATGTTGTGAATACATATTCGGCAGAAGACATGGCAACGCTCTTCCGCAACTATGGAGAAATAAAAAACAGCTACCGGCTTGCAGAAGCCATTGTGCATGAAAGGAATCAACATAAGATCAATTCAACCTCCGACCTGAAAAGCATCGCAGTGACGTGTGCACCCCGCGGACAGGAGAACAAATACCTGGCGCGGGTTTTTCAGGCCATCAGGATAGAAGTGAACAGGGAACTGGAATCCCTGGAAGAATTCCTTCAACAGAGCCTGGAAGTGCTCAGGCCGGGTGGCAGGATGGTGATCATCTCCTATCATTCCCTTGAAGACAGGCTGGTAAAGAATTTTATGAAGAGTGGCAACACCAAAGGCGTACAGGAAAAGGATTTCTATGGCAATATCACAGCCGGGATACATGCTGTAAACCGAAAACCGATCATTGCCGGGAATGAGGAATTGGATCGCAATCCCAGGGCAAGGAGTGCAAAACTCAGAATAGGTGAGAAAGATAAGATATGACAATGCAGATGAATAAAATCAAGGATGGGTCATACTCCGGGTCAGACAAAAAGCAAAGTCGGCCGGCTATAGGTGCTGCAGTGCAGAATATCCTTGGAGGTAATTTCCTGAAAAGGGAAAGCACCCTCCGCCTGCTCCCTTATTTCCTTTTCCTGACACTCATCAGCATGTTCTATATCGCCAATACTTATAACGCTGAAAGTAAGGAGCGTGAGATCCAGGCGCTAAGAAAATCCTTGAAAGAACTACGATATGAATTTATCACTACCCGCTCAGAACTGATGAACCAGAGCCAGCAGTCGGAAGTGGCCCGAAGGCTGGAAGCAATCAATATAATAGAATCCAGGGTCCCCCCGGTAAAAGTGATCAAAAAGGCTGAAGAAAATAAAGCAGGTGCCAATGACTGAGGATATTAAAAAAGACATATTATGGCGTGTATACCTGGTTTACCTGGGAATTCTCCTGATGGCAGCAGCCATCACGGGGAAAGCTGTCTATATCCAGGTCGCTGAAGGACAGGAGCTCATCTCGCGTGCAGAGCAGCAGGAGCTCAGGTTTTTTAGTATCGAGGCCAACCGGGGCAACATTTACGATGCTTCCAGGAACCTTCTCGCCACCTCGGTACCCATCTTCGATATCAGGATGGATGTTGCGTCAGACCTGATCTCTGATAAACTCTTCAAGGACAAAGTCGACTCCCTGGCATTATCGCTGAGCAGGCTCTTCAGGGACAGGTCAAAATATCAGTATAAAAAGGGATTGCAAGATGCCAGAAGCAAGGGCAACCGATACTACCTGCTGAAAAGAAAGGTTACCTATGCCCAGCTTAAGAAACTACGAACATTTCCTATCCTCCGCAATGGAAAATACAGCGGAGGCTTGATCGTGATCCAGAAGACCCGGAGGGAAATGCCTTTCGATGAGCTGGCAAAAAGGACAATCGGATACCAGCAAAAATCCCAGGATGTTTTTGTTGGACTTGAAGGTGCTTATAATAATGTACTGGAAGGTATTGACGGGCAGCAGCTGCGCCGCAGGATCAGTAATGGTGACTGGATACCCGTTTACGGCAATAATGAGCTGGAGCCATCAGACGGGCAGG
>JBDLIJ010000058.1:0-14944 GCA_039714935.1 Bacteroidota bacterium
CGATTTAAACTTCCGGTCTTCAAGAATGGCAAAGCTGATCCCGCCATATTTCATGTCGGTATAATAAACACCAATATCCTGAGCAACAGCTGTCGGGTTGTAAGGATCAGGCAGATGCGATGTTTGCGTCCGTTGCACCATATTTACCCATGCAGCAGGCATTTTGTAGCCTCCCTCATCCTGTGCCTTGCCACCAACCAGTCCGGCTGGTGTGGCAATCCCGCCGGCACCCCAGATATTACCATGATATACATCGTGATCGTCGGGGATGGCAATGGTAGGACGATCACGCATCAGGTCTGCATAGGCCCATCCATACAAATACCATTTACGGAGGTAATCGAGGCAGGCCTTATCAAGTGGAGCGCGTTGTGCACCGTAGTCACCAACCCCTTCGTAAATCTGATCACCCGAGAAAAACAACAGATCAGGATCATGATATTTGACACTATTTACAATATCATTATTGGGGAAGCCCATATCATTGTTGCCTGTAAATCCGGCAACTACTATTTCCTTCTTATCTGTAGGATCATGACGGATGCAACCTTCAAAGTAGTGCTCTTTTAGTTTATTGCCTTCACTGTAAAGCTCATAAGCTAAGCGATAGGGTATATCCTCAGATGCATCCCAATCTACAACTATGAAAGTCGCCGTTCTTGACAGGGAATCAATGCCTGCTTTTGAAATCGTTTTCCAGCCTGCACCAGCATCTATCTGCAAATCAACAGTTGGGCTATCCTCCTTGCCAATAGGCGGCAATTGTGCTGTCATTTTCAAGATGCCCTCGCTCAGGGTGTACTGGGCAAATAGTATAGGGCCAAACATCCTGTTCTCATGAACATTGATCTTATCCCCTGAGATTTTCCAGTCGGCAAACCCGAAATTGACATTTCCGTTACGCTGTGTTCCACGGCTTGTTCCCCATCCCTGATAATCAACGGGCTTTGTTTCATCCCAAAATTGCTTATGCAGGCCACTGTGGCACATAAGGGCGATACCTCCCTCAATCCGACTGGCAGGGATATTATTTCGGGTGATGGAATATTGTTGTGCCTGGGATTGTGCTGAAAGAGGAGAGGAGGAACTTTTCACTTCCAGGCTAAGTGTATAGTTGCTGTCATCCTGTTGGACAGCATCAATCTTCATAAAAATATGGTCTGCAGTGATATTGGGAATTGATATCCCCCCTGAATCAATTTCACCAATAAACAAGCTTCCTTCTGTGCTTAATCCAATAGGAAGGCCACGCCCACGGATAGCCCGGCTTCTGTAATCATCAAATTCGCCATGAATACCAATTTCAAAGCCTATCCAGCCTTCATTGAGGGTGTCGCCTGCGGGATTTAGATTTTTTGCGTTCACACTCATCGAAAACCCACCTTCCTGAGTACCAATCTCATGTGTGAGCAGAAATACACTTCTATAACCACCACTGCTGATACATTCTATTTCACCATTATGCAGCCGCCAGTCCTGTAATGGATTTGCCCAGTATTCGGGGCCAATCCATGTTCTGCTTGCGTTTGTTGGCAGTTTGATCATGCTATCATCCTCACCTTGAAATTTGCAAGACGCCAGGAAGCACAACAAGATGATCGTCAGAGAAAGAATTTTTAAAGACTTAGTTTTCATATTCATTTTGCATAAGTTGGTTAGGCTGTAAGCTTTCAGAATCCTGCGTTCTCTTGATTCAGCAGGCCCATAAATGCAATCTGCGCCGCGCCTATCACTGTGGATTCAGTTTGTTCAATTATTTTTACCGGGATTCCCAGTTCTTTTTCCCGTAGTTGATTCCATAATCTGTTTTTTGATCCTCCGCCTACGATCACAATGGATTCTGCTTTAAAATCACCTGCTTTTTCCAATATTCTGAGACTTTGCCTGGTCTTTTTTGCCAGCGCTTCCAGGGCTGCACGGTATATTTGTTCCCGCCTTACATTCATTACCGGTTCGGGGAAGATATCATTTTCGTTCAGAGCATCCAGGTTTATCCGGATGTTTGCAGCCTCAGCATTTTCAGCTTCTTTGATCATCAATTCATAAATTCCGCTTTGACTTGATTCTTTTTTGTAAAAAGTATGTTTGATCTTTTCCAGAATACCTGAACCCAACCATTGCAATCCCGGATTATACATACCCGGAAGGGCATCAAATTCAATGGTAACTCCTTGGTTCAACAGCTCGTTGTTCGTACGGATTTGGGTAGTTCGAGCCATAAGTATCTCCCAGGTGCCAGAGCTTAATACTGCTTCTTTTTCTTTTGCTCCTGACCCATACACCGCAAATTGTGTGTCGTGGCCGGTGGCAATGACAGGGGTGCCTACGGGAAGGCCGGTTTCGTCTGATGCATGAGGATGTATTTTACCGATCACTTCACCTGCTTCTGCCAGAGGAGGGAATTTCTTTTCAATGCCAAGGGCATCTATAATTTCATTAGAAAAATTTCTGCTTTTAATATCTGTCATCATGGATGTTCCGGCCATGCTTGTATCAGTAATAAATTCACCGCTCAGCTTATGGATGAGAATGGAAGGCATGAAAACAAAATGATCCATCCGCTCAAGTATTTCGGGCCTATTTTCCTTAAGCCAGATCAACTTATTGATAGTGTTGAAATTGAATTTATTGATACCACTTATCCGATACAAATCTTCTAATGGAATATATCTGTCAATATTTTCCATGATAGGAGCGGTGCGCTGGCAAGCCCACGAGATGACAGGATAGAGCAATTCCCCGTTTCTTTTCATAGGTGCACCATCAACCCCAAAAGAGGTAACAGTAATACCAGCAATATCTTCCTTCCTGATATCACTCAGCACTTTCTTTGTTGCCTCAAGCAGCTTAGCCCATATTTCATCTACGTTCCAGATCAGCCCTGCTTTGTAATGAGGATCAGCCTGGGTGTTATTGGGGTATGACTGCAGGGCAATAATAATCCCTTTTTCATTGATAGCAGCTGCACGTACATTTGTAGCACCACAATCAAGGACTATTATTATTTGTTGGTTCATTTTCTCTATTTATCGGTACAAAGGCCCATAATTCTTGCATGCCCTGTAATCTGCTCCTTCTTTATCCATACCATGCATTGTCCATGCGCCAGGCCGGTATATTTTTTCAGCATCAACATTATGCATGTTTACCGGAATTCTTAACATTGATGCCAATGTGATCATATCAGCACCTATATGTCCATAGCTGGAAGCACAATGGTTAGCTCCCCAGTTAGCCATCACTGAATACACATCTTTGAAAGCACCTTTTCCTGTTAGCCTGGGGGCGAACCAGCTTGTTGGCCATGTTGGATTTGTTCTTTCTGTCAGCACATTATTTATTTCTTCTGGCAATTCCACTGTATAGCCTTCTGCAATTTGCAATACCGGGCCAATGCCTTTTACCAGGTTTATTCTTGAGATTGTGATGGGCATTCGGCCTTTTGTGAGAAACTTAGACGAGAAGCCTCCGCCACGAAAATATTCGCTTATAGCCGGGCACCATGAAGTAGCTTTTAAGCATTTATCAACCTCTTCATCCGAGATATCCCAATAAGGTTTAATAGCCGGGCTTCCATCAATTTCCTGCTGACCAGAGAAATCCAGTGCCGAGGCTCCTGAATTAATAAGATGGATAAGTCCGTTGGCTGCATCTCCTTCAGGGCTTTGCCCCGACACTCGTTTTATGGCATCCGGACTCCAATAGGTGCGGATATCCGAAAACATCTGTGCTGTGTTTGTTAAAAGGTATCCAAACAACATAGCGACCCCATTCAGAGAATCATTTTCTGTGGCCACCAGGTATGGGGCACGCTTTCCGTTCCAGTCAAATGACGAACATAATAATGCTTCAAGAAAATCCCCGTTAGGCTGGTAATCTGTCCATTGACGCTGCCCCTGGAAGCCTGCCAGGATAGCATTGTGTCCGAGGCCTTCTTCCCTAAAACCCATTTCGATGAGCTTTGGATTTCCAGCCATCATATCCCGGGTGATCATAGCCATTTTTATCACCTTTCCCCATTCGGCATCCTTCTGTTCTTTTGTCCTCGGTGACTTATTATAGTCTTTTCCTTCTATGCAGTTTTCTTTAGTCCAGGCCAGGGCCTTATCATATTCATCCCTATCATAAATTTCCTGATCTATCCTACGAAGGAATTCAGTCATGTCGACATACTCATTGCGCATGCCCAGGTATTGCTGAAAGAAGCTATCATCAACGATAGACCCTGCAATTCCCATTGAAACGCTACCCATAGAAAGATATGATTTCCCTTTCATCAAAGCCACAGCCAGTCCTGTTTTTGTAAATCGCAATAATTTTTCCTGTACGTCATCAGGGATGCTGGTGGTGCCGGCATCCTGCACATCTTTACCATAAATGCCAAAAGCGGGCAAGCCTTTCTGGTTATGGGCTGCCAATGCGGCAGCCAGGTATACAGCACCAGGGCGTTCGGTTCCGTTAAACCCCCAAATTGCTTTGGGGATACATGGATCCATGTCGATAGTTTCGCTGCCATAACACCATGCAGGGCTTACCGTGAGCGAAACGCCAACGCCTTCCTTTATAAACTTTTCAGCTGTTGCCGCTGCTTCAGCCACGCCTCCGATACATGAGTCAGCGATGACACATATTACCGCTTCTCCGTTTGGATATTTTACGTTCGCAGACAAAAATTCCGCCGTTGACTTAGCCATCTGCATTACTTGTTCTTCCAGTGATTCTCTGACTCCGCCTTCTCTGCCATCGATGGTGGGACGGATACCTATTTTAGGATAAGTCATAGTATATTTTTTTTATCAATTTACAATATGGACTTTTAGTGTGCGATAGCCATAAATGGCGATCACGATAAAACTAATAAATGGTAAAATGAATGAAACATTCACTGCCGGGAAACCACCGATGGTTCCCATGTCAATGATAGCTCCCTGCAAAGGAGGCATCAAGGCACCACCTACGATAGCCATAACCAGCCCGGCAGCACCAAGGGTCGTATCGTCTTTCAGGCCTTCAAGGGCTATGCCGTAAATGGTGGGAAACATTAAGGACATAAATGCCGAGGTAGCGATCAGACAATACAAACCAGGCATTCCCTGAATAAATATGGTTCCCATAGTTGTTGCCATTCCCCCTACCGCAAATATTGTTAACAACAGCCTGGAGTTCAGATATTTCATCAGAAATGTGCTTATAAAGCGACTTGAAAGGAATATGCCCATGGCCAGTATATTATAGTTCTGCGCTGTGGCCTTTGAGATCCCCAGATTATCAGCATAATGAATAATAAATGTCCAGCACATGATCTGTGCGGCCACATAAAATACCTGTGCAATAACACCCTCCCGGTATTTAGGGTTTTTTATCAGCCTCCTGAAGGATATCATAGGGTGGACCGAATGATCGGCATTTTTACGTACCGGCATCTTCATAATGGCAATCACGATGAACATTAGAATTACCACCAGCCCCAATACCACGTACGGGTCTCGGATTATTGCCAGATCATGTGTACGGATGCCTGCCTTCTCGGCAAGGCTTAAAGTGCTAAAAACCAATTCACCAGCCTCGTTCCGTACATCAGAATTCAAAGATGTAAGGATAAAGTTGGAGGCGACAAACATGCCGAGCAATGACCCGATAGGATTAAAAGACTGAGCCAGGTTTAGTCTGCGTGTTGCCGTTTCCTCGTCGCCCATCGAAAGGATATAGGGGTTGGCTGTGGTTTCAAGAAAGGCAAGCCCAAAAGTTAATATATAAAGCGATACCAGGAAGAATCCGAACATCTCAAACTGTGCAGCCGGATAAAACAGCAAAGCTCCTGTGGCATAAAGTGCAAGGCCTAATAATATGCCTTTTTTATAACTGAATCTTTTTACAAAGAGGGCTGCCGGAATGGCCATGGTTGCATAACCGCCATAAAAAGCAAACTGTATCAATGCTGCCCTGGCATTGGAGATCTCCATTACAGTTTTAAATGCCGCTACCAGGGGGTTGGTAATATCATTGGCAAAACCCCAGAGTGCAAACAGGCTGGTGATCAATATAAAAGGTACTAACAGCTGCCTGGAGACAACTACTTTTTTTGCTTTATTCATCTGTTAGAAACTATAGTTTGCTTTTAATTCATCTAACTGTTCCTGTGTGAGCCCTTCAGGTTCGAATCCGGCCTGTTTGCACATAAACCAGATTTTAGCAGATTTACTCACAATATCAATATTGTCGAAGGTGTCAAATACATTTTCGCCCATGGCAAATACGCCATGCTTTTCCCAAAGTATCACATCATGATCTTTGAATTCTTTTAATGTCATCTTCGCAATATCGACCGAGCCTGGCATTGTGTAAGGCACGAATCCCACGCCTTTAGGTATAAAAACCATTGCCTCGGGATGCATACCCCAGAAAATGTTATTAATGTCTTCTCCTGAGTTCACATCAGGTGAATGTGTCAGGGCAACGAGCTCATTGGCATGCGTATGGATAATAACTTTTTCTTTGCTGCCTCTTGTCTCTATTTGCTGATGAATGGAAAGGTGGGTGGGCAGCTCCGAGGTAGGCATAAAATCAGGCACATCATGCTCATGCCTCGAGAAAATATGATATGCACCACCATCTCCCGTGATTTTTATTATCAGTGCATTCTTAAGTGGTGAGCGGGCCAGGTCACGCATTCTTTTTCCCGTACCCGTGACAAAAAAATATTTTCCGGCCAGTCGGGGACAAGCTTCCTGTAAATTAAACGCAGGATATTTGCTCAGCTCATCAAGCTCACCATCGATAAGATGATCGATGTTAACGGAAATATTTCCGGCATTGCGTTCAGCCCAGCCTCTTTGCCAGAGGTATTGCGCCACCTCGGACACCTGTAATATTAATTCTTCCAGCTTTTTATTATGTTTCAGAATGTCTATCATGATCTTATAAATAAAATATATGACCAAAAATAGCAGGTTTTAAACAAAATGACAAATTATTTGTATTAGCCAGTAACATCGAAGATGCGTTCACGTATAATGAAATAATTTTTTATTATTCGTCATGAAACGAGATCAAATTAAGGTCATAGGTATTGTCTTAGTAATAGCCCTGTTTTCGAGCCATTTATCTGCCCAGGTGGCCATTAATACATCTGGTGATAATCCGGAAAACTGTGCTATGCTTGATGTTAATTCAGATACTTCTGGCATACTTCTGCCAAGAGTATCACTGGTAGCACTCAATGACTCTGCACCTATTAATTCAGTGATGGTTGACGGATTACTGGTATATAATATTGCTACATCTTCCGACCTAACCCCTGGTCTATACATATGGAGGGACACTACATGGCTTCGTGCAAATTTCAGCAATGAAACTCACCAGCGTAGTTTTCCGGAAACTTCTTATTTCCCAAGTGGAGAGCAAGACAGCTATATTGACGCATACATTTATTGTCAGGACCTGATACACGATGGCTACAATGATTGGCGTCTTCCCTCATTAACAGAAGCTGAGGTTCTTTACGAGCAGGGCGAATTTGGCAGCGAGGATGAGTTCTTGTGGACGACAACACCTGCAGGCGAGGGAATAGCACTAGACAGGAAAAACATGTTATTAAATCCTGATCAGGAAGAAAGGAAACTGCTTCCCATCGGGGATTCATACCGCTTCAGGTGTGTGAGATAATCAGCGACCCTTTATTTACTACCATATGAAACTTCTCATGATCTATTGTTCCCGGTTTGCCTATACTCCAACCATCAAAGTTCTGGAAGATGCAGAAGACGCGAACAGCCCTGCAGAGCAAGAAAACATTCTTGTAGCTTTTATTCAGGCTGAAGCTAAGGATGAAGAAGACCTGAAAGGGATGGAGAAGAAGCTGGTAAAGAACCTGAAATGGGCGGCAGGCAAGAATAACACAAAACGGGTGATGCTGCATTCCTTTGCGCATCTTTCTGATAGCAAGGCCAGTCCTGAGTTTACTTCAGAATTATTTGATAGTGCAAAAGCAAGAATGGAAAACGCAGAATACGAAACCTTTACAACCCCATTCGGGTATTTCTTAGACCTTGATATGCAGGCACCGGGCTACTCACTGGCACGAATTTTTAAAAGCTTCTGAGTCTTTGTAGAGGCTGCCATCACCGGAATAGCCAAACAGTCTTTTGTCTTTGATCACTTCTTCAATATAGTTTGGAACCATCTCCTCCCATCCGGGTAGGCCATCCCTGATCATCTTCAGTACGTAAGGCGAACTAATATAAAGGCGATCTTTATTTACATCCTCAATGTCAATGATCTTGCGGCTTTTGGTAAGATATTCATATAAGGGCCTTAGCTTTTCCGGCAGCTCAATATTCTTTGAGGTAAGCAACTCTCCGGAAGTGTCTTTTTTATCAAGTGATACAGATGATAGGGTAGGGTAGACGTAAATTTTGGTATTCTCAGGGAATAGTTTGCCCAGGGCCTCCAATATGCCGCCTTTCAGATTCAGATAGTACTGCTCATTGAGGACATTCAGAAAAGTAGGTATTCCTATGACAATGCGAAGCCTGCCGATCTTAAAACGGGAAAAATAGCCAACCAGTTTGTAATACTCCCGGAAGGTAGAAACCATCACATGTTGTCCCATGCCATTCAGAATGTCGACCCTGTCGAGGAAGTCTCTTTCATCGAGTTCACCTTCCTCCATCAGGTTATTGAGGGTCATTTCGCATACTGCAATCGTATTGTCGCGCTGGTAATGGCGGTCTTTTTTAAAAATACTGAAGCTCGACTTCAGCATGTCGAAGCCCACATAGGTGATGGGCCTGAAGCTGCCCCTGAAGGCAAGTACATTTTTTTTATATAACATGTCGGAGGGCTGCTGTACATTGCCTTCACGATCAAACATAACCGCCTTGGTCATGTTGTTTTTAACCAGTTGTACCGCCAGCAGCCTGTTGTCGACATATTCAAGATCAGGGCCCGACATGCGGATCATACTGATCTCCACACGGTCGCGTGAAAGATTGTCGAGCAGGGAACGAAGAAATACATTGGGCCTGTCGTTGTTGTAATAGCATGCAAAGATGAGGTTGACACCCAGTATGCCAAGTGTTTGCTGCTGAAGCAGGGCGTCATTTTCTTTCAGGTTTACGTGCATGATCACTTCATTGGATTCCGTTCCGGACCGGCACTGAAATTTTACCCCCATCCAGCCGTGGGCGTCATTACTTTTAGAGAAATTAAGTGTTTCAACGGTATTGGCAAAAGAAAAAAAGGTGGTGTCGGCCTGGCGTTTATCTTTTAGCAGGCTGGTTAGTTCATCATATTCAGTATCAAGCATCTTTATTAGCCTGCCTTCAGACACATACCGCCCTTCCCTGTTCTTATTGTACAGCTTGTCGCTGAATGCCTTATCATATGCGCTGACTGTTTTCGCTACCGTGCCTGAGGCACCGCCCGCCTGGAAAAAATGCCTTGCCACTTCCTGTCCACCGCCAATTTCTGCAAAGCTGCCGTAGATGAGCGCATTCAGGTTTATGCGTAATGCTTTTCTGTTCGTGCTGAGGATCTCGCGTTCCATGCTTACTGGCATTTATAACAAATATACGGAGTAATGGTTCATGGGAAGGCAAATGGAAAATGTAAAAAGGAAAATGTGAAAAGTACAACGTAAACCTTCATAACACTTAATCTCTCGATCGCAATACCAGCACAAAAGGTACCGCACCAAACGCCAGCCAGCCACAGATATGATATGTTTGCTGAAGGCCGACTTTGTCGGCTACGGCACCGATCCCAATAACGAGCACTGAACTGACAAAGAAGCTGATAAGCATGAATATGCTGTTAAAAAAGGCAGGGCGGTCGTTTGCACGCTCCTGTATCATGGCCAGGAGAACCGGTGTGCTGCCAAAAAGTGAAATACCCATAAGGATCAATATTGGAATAGACCAAAACTCAGGAAGGTGAACAAAAAGGAGCATCAGAACAGGAGAGGTGAGGGTGATGATCAACAAGGTGCTTTTCTGTCCTATCCTGTCGGAGACAGTACCGGATAATAATGCGCCCCCGGCACCGGCCAGCTCAAGGATAGCCAGGGCACCACCAGCCATCCAAAGGCTTTCGCCCATATCAACATTCATATATGTTGGCAAAAAAGTGGTAAGGGCCGACTTTGTTATCTGCCTGAAGAATGTTATACCTGTGATGATCAGAAGGAATGGTGCAAGCTCACGCAAGCTTTCCCATACTCCGTTTTCTTTTTCTTTCTTCTGGAATTGATCAGAGATCCTTATATTTCTGAATTTCAGGTATAGTATGAAAGTGGCCAGCAGTCCAAAAGGAATGAGCTTCCAGCTTCCTTCAAGCCCCCATATCGTAACTGCTCCCACAATGATGAGTGGGCCGAGTGTCCGTGCTAATTCTCCACCGAACATGTAGAAGCTCATCCCGCGACCTACTTTTTCACCTGAGAGCTTTTTGATCATTACTGGAGATGGGACATGGAATAACATTGAGCTGAATCCCGTGGTGAAAAGCAAAATCCCCAGAACAACGATATTGGGTGCGAGGCCAAGTAAACTCATAGATACGGCTGTGATGGCCGGTGTGATAATGATAAGGTATCTTAGCGCAATTCTGTCGGCTATTAATCCGACAAAAGGATTCAGTAGTGATGGCAGGCGTTGTACGAGTGATAACACCCCTACCATTGTATAGTTCAGACTGAGCTTTTCTATAAGCAGAGGCAGGATAGGCGCAAAAAATGAAGAATAAATATCATGGATTAGATGTGCCATTGAGACCAGCATGACATTAGCGGACTGAAATCTGCTTTTGCTTGTCTTGATCTCATTATTATCATTCATGCCGGCAAAGGTAATATAAGTTTATGAGCGCGTAGTCGGAACCAGCCCTTCTGCTACGATCCGGCATCAGGTATCCTACGCGCTCTAAGTATTAACCGCAGCCAGACCGTATTTCCACTTAATTACTTTACGGTATATTCCAATTGCTTTACACTGTTATGGAACCTTATTTTTGATTATTCGTATAAAATGCATGAATGTAGTTGGTCACTACCTCTCAAAATTTTTTAAACGAAACTAAATTACAAGGCAAAATGAACAAATTTGAGCAATTAGAATACATAGACAATTATATTGCGGACAACATGAGCAAGGAAGAGCTCAGAGCACTTGTTTATGATCTAATCAATGATGAAAGCCTGATCAGAAGCTTCAGGATGTTCAGCACAGATTAGCACTGTTTCACGCATTAACATTGTGTATTATGAAAAACAAACTTGATCAATTGCAATACATTGATAGATTTTTATATGACAAGCTGAGCAAAGACGAGCTCAGGTCTCTAGTGTACGAGTTGATTAATGACGAGAGCCTTTTCAGAAGCTTTCGTTTATATACATCAATGAAGGGGGCATTTGTATAAACATAAAGAGAAGTCGGGAGTGCGTTTCCCCGTACAACGTTCCCGAACTTAATCAAAGTCTTACTAACTTCCAACTGTAAGCGACCATAATGAAGAGGCTGTCTCGAAAGGACAGCCTCTGTTTTTATCTTTTTCTGATCGCGTATTTTTCCATATCTTTTTGGATAGATTGAAATGTTTGAATATTTCCATTGATGGAAAACTTAAGCTTTATTGATCCGATGGAAGCCCCGATGCCTGCCCCCAGAACCGCCAGCGGGATGCCATAAATTATACCTTTTTGTTCGTAGCCTGCATGCGTGCTCACTACCTTTGCCAGGGTAATTGATGAATCATTTATTTCATAAAGGAAGCCCTTTATTTTAAATGGTTTTACAAGCAGATTTGTCCATGCTTTGTATTTCTTTTTTACAACATCATATTCCTGTGACTGTGCACAACATACCGAGAGCATAGAAAGGATGCATACAAAACTGCAGATTTGAAGAATTGTGCGTTGCTTGCTTGTTTTCATGGCAATAGATTTTAAATCATTAATAAATGTGTTGCTGAAATAAAATTACTGCTACATCATGCCGAAACATAATGGATGAAATTGTTGATATTCAAGCTTTTTGGATACAATAATAGAATCATCTCACTGATGTCCGGTATTTGCATTATTTGCGGATCATGAGTGCGGGAGGTGGCGGTTTTGCGGAAAATAATTAAATAGTACTGAGTACTGAGTATTGAGTATTGAGTACTGAGTATTGAGTACTGAGTATTGTATAGAAGCCTCAGCCGGAATAGATTATTTATTAATATTTAATAAATTTCTCTGCATACTGCCCTTTTTCTGAACTTGCTTTGATGATGTAAGTACCGGATGCTAAGGAGGAAATATCTACAGAGCAGCGGTTATCACCAGGGCTTTGAGTTGTGTTCAACACAAGTTTGCCTTCCATATTAAAAATACCTATTGAAATATTTTCAGTGTCATGGTTTACGGTGTTGATATAAATGATTTTGTGTGCAGGATTTGGAAAGACTGCTATTTCAAATGCTCCGGAAACGACTTCATTTACGTCTACCGTTCCATCATAGGTGGCGATAAGGCCACTTGAGCCACCTGTCCATCCCCTGTCTGCGTCAAGGAAAAATAATGTACGTGGATGTGAACCAAAGCTTTCTCCATCCGACCAGCTTATCCCACCATCATAAGTATGATACATGCGAAAGCCATCTAGAAACCAGCCTTCTGATTCATTAACAAAATGAATTTGTGAGTAGCTCCCAGTTACGAAACCATAAAGGAGTTCCCAATTCTTGCCTCCATCAGTGCTTTTGTATAATAATCCATCATCAGTGCTCACCCAGCCTACATTTTCATTATGAAAGAAAATACTGATTGGTTGATATATTACGGTGCTGCCTAATTGGCTGGATGCCCAGGTGTCTCCTCCATCGCTTGTTCGAAGAACCTCTTTTGCATCGTAATTGATCATCCAGCCATGCATCTCATCCACAAAAAATACTTTACTCAAATTAAAGGCTACCCCAAGTGATTTATCTTCCCAGCTTTGACCACCATTGACAGTTTTTATAAATACCCCCTGGTTGCCGCAGCAATAGCCTGTGTTTTCGTTCACGAATAGAAAGTCAGCGTAATAGGCAGTCAGGTCGGGGAGGGTAAGCACATCCCAGTTCAGACCACCATCATTGGTTTTCATCATCTGCGATGAATCGTTAAGCAAGTAACAGTTTTGTCCGTCCATATACAAATTGTAAAAGCGCGTAGTACCCATCACGGTATCATAGTCCCAGTTGTAACCACCATCATATGTTCGTATGAGTTGTGCATTGTTCCAAATACCACCAATGGCAAGGCCATTAAAGGTGTCAAAAAAACCAAGCCTGTTAAAATAGATATCAAGGCCTTTATTGAGTTTTTCCCATGTACTGCCTCCATCCATGGTACGGCTGATAATACCATCATATCCTACGGCTACACCTTTACTGCTTTCCCAACTCATAAATGCATGAAAACTATTGAAGGAAGGGTAAATATAAGCCGTAGAGTCCCAGTTATCGCCCCCATCGAAACTTAAGAGAACAGAATTGCCAGTCATGAGCATTCCATTGTCGTCATCGAAAAAATGAATGGCATCGAAGGAATCAGATCCATAGTATTCATTAAACCATGTATAGCCACCATCCAGAGAGCGCCAAACATTGCCATCATAACCACATGTCCAAATGACCATCGAATTGTAATATTCAACATCCGTTAACCAATCACTATTGGCGGGTGTAGTTTCTGTCCAGCTGAGTCCGCCATCGTCAGTGACCATGACAAAGCCCTCAGTAGATCCATTCCATACGTTTCCAACGGCGCATCCGTGCAATTCATCCCAGAAATCAACCCTGAAAAAACATTTGCCATCCCCTATGGAATTCTGGATCTTTTCCCAGCTTTCTCCTCCATCTGTTGTTTTAAGTACAATTTTATAAGTGCCTACTATCCAACCAGTATCGTGATTGATAAAAAACACATCCATGAGATCGCCCATCACATAAGGTACCTCCTGCTGGTCCCAATTTTGACCGGCATCCACAGTATGATAAATTTCGCTCCATCCGCATGCCCATCCTTCATTGTTGTCTATAAAAAAGATACTCCAGAGGGATTCGTCCGGGTTGCTGTGTTGTGATTCCCAATTGTCACCACCGTCAACAGTATGCATAATGGTTCCGTCTGTTCCTACGATCCAGCCTTCATCATCAGATATAAAATGAGCATCTATCAGATTACTAAGTGTAGGGTATGGGTGAATGGTGGTCCATTCATTCTGGGCGAAGGAAGAAAAACCGATAAGGATTATCAGGCCCCCAAAGATGATATTTTTCATGATGTGTATTTTGGTTTTTATTTAGTGCTATTGAGAACACTTATTGAAGCATATTTATTAATGAAGACAATATAACAAAAAAATGGTTGCCTGGAGGGAAGTGTGCATAACATCTCCAATCCTTGCTCTGTGAAGACAAAGGGCAAATGTCTGGCTCTGTTTCTTTCCTTATACAATTTACAATGTACAGTATACAATGTACAGTATACAATGTACAGTATACCTTGTCAAACTAATCTTCGTACTTAAATGACAATTTCACTTTGGCACGATATAATTCGATTTCGCCATCGTTTATTTGCATGTCGAGTTGTGATACTTCGGCAATTCGTAAATCGCGCAAGCTTCTGGATGCTTTCTTTACTGCAGCCTCAGCGGCTTTTTCCCATGATTCACTGCTGGCACCAACCAGCTCAATGATCTTATAAACACTTTCTGCCATGGTTTTAATGTTTTGTGGTTTTACATATTGTTAATTCTCTTATTAGAATTTATCCTTTATAAAGGTATAATATAATGGATTCAATGTCAATAGTTTGGGTGGAATAGTTTTGGGTGAGTAGTGAGTAGTACTGAGTACTGAGTATTGAGTATTGAGTATTGAGTATCCAGCCCCGGATGGAATAGAATAAGCT
>JBDLIJ010000059.1:0-14763 GCA_039714935.1 Bacteroidota bacterium
ACTAATTCAACCAATTCAACCAATTCAACCAATTCAACCAATTCAACTAAAACACATATCCCATTGCAAACCCAATAAACGGCAAGTGACCCCAGCTACCTTCCTCAGGAAACAGGTCGGGAATAAATTCTGCATAGACTTTAAACAGAAAGCCTTTATCGCTCTCATAGCGATACCCTGCCATAAGCGCTACCATGGGTGGGTCAGGGCCTTCGTCAAAATACGTAAATGGCTGATGATAGCCAATGCCAGCTTCAAAGAAATATTTGTTTCTTCCGTAAACAAAAAGGGCCTCTCCAATGGCTGCAAGACTTTTGTTACCCATATCATTTCCAAAACCACCCCTTAAGCCTAAACCAATTTTCTCGCTTAATGGAAATATTCTTTCATAATTTATTGAAAGTGTAAGGAAGAAATCTTGGGCAACATAAATAGCATTAGGTCTTTTATCTGCCATAGTTGGTTTCTCCGGATCCTGAGCATATGCTGAACTATATATCAGCAGTGATGCAATGACTAACATCTGTAAGCTTTTCATCTTGATATAATTTATCAGTTGATACCAACATATAAATATACAGTTTTTGAAGCCAAAAATCAAGTTAGCAGGCATGTGAATCCATCAAAAAAGGGATACCACTTCTAGCAGCATCCCTTCATTTTAGCATATATAAATCGATTATTTTATGTGTCCGCTCAGGAATTTTTCCATCGCACGATAAAAATCGAAACGATTTTCTTCGTTGTGAAATCCGTGTCCTTCATCCTCCTTAACCAAATACTCTACTTCAACACCACGGTCTTCAAGTGCTTTTACGATCTGGTCTGATTCATCAATGTTAACCCTGGGGTCGTTGGCGCCCTGGGCAACAAACAGGGGAGTTATGATCTTGTCGGCATTGAGAGCCGGTGAGGTAGCTTCAAGCTGTACCTTATCATCCTCAGGATGCCCCACCATCTCGTACATCATGTCGAGCAGTGGCTTCCAGTAAGGTGGAATCGTTTCCAGGAAAGTAAAAAGGTTAGAAACGCCCACATAGTCAACAGCAGCAGCATATAAGGTCGGTGTAACAACAATTCCCTGAAGGGTGGCATAACCACCGTAGCTTCCGCCGTAGATGGCAACCTTATCCTTGTCGGCAATGCCTTCATTGATCAGCCAGTACACACCATCGGTGATATCGTTCTGCATGCTCAATCCCCATTGTTTGAATGAAGCCTCCCAGAATGCACGGCCATAGCCTGTTGATCCCCTGAAGTTCATCTGTAGTACTGCATAGCCACGATTGGCAAGGAACTGTACTTCCGGGTTGAAGCCCCAGCTGTCGCGATGCCATGGGCCGCCATGTACGTTGATCACAACTGGAAGGTCTTTGGCCGTTTCCATGGTATATCCTTTCGGAAGTGTCAGGTAGCCATTAATGGTAAGACCATCACGGGCAGTATATTTAATGGGATATACTTTGGCCATCTCGTCTTCATCAATCCAGGGGCTGACATCATGGATCTTTGTAAGTTTATTTTTATCTACGTCATACAGGTAATAGGAACCGAGAGAACGGTCGCTGTACGTACGAATGATCAGCATATCCTCAGCCTTGTTAGAACCCGTAATGGCAAGTTCATACTCACCGAGTTCTTTTTCCAGCTCAGCAAATATCTTCTTAGTGTGGTCGTCGAAGAAATGGCGTTCGCGCTTCCATGAGGTGTATGAAGCAGAAGTGAGCACCTTTCTTTCCCTGGAATAGTGTACACTGCTCACATCGTAATCATCATTTTCATAGAGTACTTCCAATTCTTTTCCGTTGGCAATATCAAACAGCACCACTGCCGATTTATCGCGTCCGAGGTTAGAAGTGGCATAGACATGCTTGTTGTCGAAATCAAAGAATGAAGGGTTGATACTTTCCTTAAAGCTTGTAGTCAGAACCGGTTTAAATTCCTCATCTTCACTATCGCGGTACTGTATCTGCACATTCACTCCATCAACGATTGCAAAAGCTGCACGGAGTTTCCCTTTATGGTCGGTCATCCAACCCTGGATATTACCCGGGTTTTCTGCCAGCATGGTCATCTCACCGCTAACAATGTTCAGGCGGTACGGATCAAAGACCTGTGGATTTCTCTTGTTCAGCCCGATGATCACTTCATCAGGGATATCTTCGAGCTCGTCAAGGATCTGAGTCCTCACATTTTCAAAGCATGTAAGGCACTTTGAGTTCTTGCCGTTCTTGTCGACCCCGTAAAGGGCAAAATTTTCATCGCCACCATCATCTTTCAGATAAAGGATTCTGTTTTTATTGGCCCAGAAATATCCTGCTATGCCGCGATCAGTTTCACTGGTAAGCCTTGTAGCCTTTTTACTTCCTATCTTCTGCACAAAGATATTCATACGGTTCTCGTATGGAGCAGTGTATGAATAATACTTCCCGTCGGGAGATATCTGAAAATAAGTCTTTTCCGGATTTTTAAAAAAGTCCTCCAGTGGGATCTGTTTTTGTGCCATCATGTTCGAAATTGATAATGCCCCGGCCATAAAGATCACTGTAAACATCTTTAAGCGGAAGGCTGAAAATAAGTTCTTCATATTAATTAATTTTTCTGTGAATAATAGTCTGCAAAATTATAATAATAATTGGGATCTCTGGATTTGGTATGCCAATATCTTATTTCATTCTACAAATGGCATCAATAGGTCAACCATTTGCATTTCTTTCAATCAGGCGCTGACTCAGAAAAATATCATATATTTACCTCTGATACAAAAACAAAAAAGCAGAAACCATTTTGTATAAATACAGTAAAAAGCAATAAAACCAAAAACTAACTAAACAAAAAGAGAAATGAAACTCAGGACAATCATTACATTGGCTCTCGTCAGCCTCACTCTTACTATTACGGCTCAAAAGGAAAAACTTTTTGAAGTAGGCCTCCAGGGAGGCTTTGGAAGCACCTGGATATTAAACCAGAACAACTACGGACTACAGGAAATGGACTATGACTACCACTATGGAGGAGGCTTTAATTTCCAGGCCGGATATAATTTTGACAACTCTATGGGGCTCTTCACTGAGATTGGATTTTTAAAGCAGGGACAGAAATATAAAGATACCTGGACCGGTGACGCTGATGTTAAACGTACCATTAACTCAAAATACCTGAATATCCCGATCTTTTTTAAATATTCTGCCGGTGAGACACGTGCACGATTCAGGTTGCTGGCAGGCCCACAGTTTTGTTTTCTGCAAAAAGCTGAACAAACATATACCATAAACGGGTATGACCTGGAAGGTATGTTTGAACTTGAGGACAAAGAAGGAAATAAATTTGATCCGGGCGCGAAAGATATTAAAGAGCGTTTTAACAGCATGGATGTTTCCCTTGTCCTTGACCTGGGCGTTGATGTCTTTGTTGTTGACAACATGCTCTATCTTTCTGTGGGCGCACGTGCATATTATGGCCTTACGGATATAAATGCCAGTGCATACCAACTCGAAAACTGGGATGGAAACTATGAATCTTCACACAATGCCGGAGGTACAATATACTTTGGTGTCCATTATCTTATTGCGGGGAAGTAGAGGGGCAGGATGACGGGGGCCGGATACCGGGTTCCGGGTATCGGATTTCGAATTTCGGATATCGGATATCGGATATCTTAAAGGCTTTGTACGATCACATAAGCCAGGTAAACAGCATAAAGCAGGACAAGGATAATCCCCGTGACGCGTGATATCCTCCATTTTCCTATAAGAAAAAACAGTAAGAGGACTATGGCTGATGCCAGGAGGACGCCTACAGAAAAGAGCAGGTTTTCACTCGCCAGTTCAAAACCACTCCCATGTATCAGCATATAAAGTAAAAAAGGCAATCCCAGCCCGATCAGGATATCAAAAGTATTTGATCCGATCGCATTATTGATGGCCATGCCGTGGCGGCCTTGTTTGGCGACTATCACGGAGGAGATCAGGTCAGGGACAGAGGTTCCGATGGCTACAATGGTGATGCCCACAAGTAGCTCCGGGATCCCCAGCACGGCAGAAATACCAATGGCACTCTCAACAAGCATCCAGCTGAGGAAACTGATCAATCCAATAGAAATGATAAATACGAGAAACTGAAAACGTGCAATATACTGATCAAAGGGCTGAAGGTAGCGTGACAGTCCATTGTGTAGCCTGTCGGGCACTTCATCATTGTCAGCATTTCTCTCTGCATCTTCATACTGGAAGAAATGCTTTCCGTAATATACCACGACAACGTAAAAAACATATAAACCCACAAGGAGAATACTGCCAGCAAGCGTCAATTTACCGGTATAGAAGATATAAGCAAGAAAAATAACCGCCAGGATATAGAAGATGATATCCCTGAAAATGGGTTGCCATACCAGCTTGGATGTCCGCTTATACCACATCACCACACCAGTGATAGCCAGGATATTAAAGAGCGCTGATCCCACTATAGTCCCCACCCCTATTGCTTCATGGTGCCCACTCAAAAATATTGCAAAAAGGGCTACTGCAAGCTCAGGAGCACTCGAGCCCGCAGCCATGAGCGTGGAGCCTGCCATATCGGAAGAGAGCCGCAATTTTTTTGATATGTAATCAAGGGAAACGATGAAATACTTTTTCGAGATAAAGTGTATGGTCCCAAAGCTGACGATGAGCAGGGCAAAGTCTTTTATCAATGAGAGTATATCCATTGTCAGGGTTTATGCGCAGATATTATAAATTCCAAATAGTGGATGCAAAGTTATAAAAAAAGACCTCACAGGTCATAGACCTGTGAGGTCCCGGTGATGAGCGGAAAACGGGGCTCGAACCCGCGACCTTCAGCTTGGGAAGCTGATGCTCTACCAGCTGAGCTATTTCCGCTTGTATCTGCAAAAATAATATCTTTCCGGCAAACCTGCAATTCATTAGCAATGCAGAAAGCTGTACTCCAATGCAAATATTAATTCAGATATGCCATTTATAGGCTGAAAGCGAGTATTTGAAAGCTATCATTCTTTATTCATCAAAACGAAATATATCTTTGTAAACGTAAAGGGCAGAACTTATCATTTATAATACTTATATTTATCAGGC
The DNA here is from genome assembly GCA_039714935.1 of Bacteroidota bacterium. Lineage (GTDB taxonomy): Bacteria > Bacteroidota > Bacteroidia > Bacteroidales > B18-G4 > B18-G4. The sequence continues at coordinate 5,091 of JBDLIJ010000059.1, forward strand.
CCATACAGGAGCGGACATGATTTCATTTTTTAAGTATCATCTATATCTACTGACAGGCTTTTTGCTGCTTACAAGTTGTCTGGATAAGGGGTTTTCTCAAACCGACAGCCTGTTTGATGTGCTGGGCACAAGCAAAAGCGACAGCATAAAAATTCAATGTTACCTTGAGCTGACAGAACATTATATCCATCACAAACAAGCCGATTCGGCCATCATATATGCCAATAAAGGCATTGAGATGAATAAAACAGCAGAACTGCCGCCGGAAATGGAATTTTATTATCAGCTGGTCAGAGCCCACAATGCTTTAGGTGAATACAAAACTTCCAATCAATATATTGTTCAGATCATTAAAATGCTGAATCAGAGTGATAAAGCAGCCGATGAAGCGATCAGAATGTTTTATAGCGGCTGGCTCCATCTATCCAGAGGTGAGTTCAGTCAAAGCATTGAAACCTTTGAAAAGTGCATCATCATGGCCACTGAGCTCGAAATGGATGACATCCTGTCCCACACCTATTATGCACTGGCAAGGGTGTATTATAACACCACGGATTATGGTCAGGAGGAGAAATATTATGAAAAATTTCTGGAAGCTGCTGATTGGGATAAAGAAACGAGACACATTCCCATTGTGCTAACCCGGCTGGGCGACATAAAAAGGGAAGATGGCAAAATTGAGGAAGGCATCGAGACCTACTACATGCTTATCGATTATGCAACAAAAATAAATGACAGTGTGGTAATTGCCAATACCCTGAACCGGATTGCCTGGGGATATTATGAGTACGGAAAGCTGGAGCTTTCACTTGAAGTGTACTTAAAAGACCTGGAAACCTCAAAACGTATTAAGCATAAGCAGCTGGTAACTAACTGCCTGGGAAATATCGGCAACATATACCGCGACTGGAATTACTTTGAAAAAGCCATTGAATATTACACCCTGAGCATCGAAGTGTCGCAGGAGATCGGTGATATGTATAACCTCTCCTGGCTATATAAGGATATCAGTGCCATGTACGCAAATATGGGGAGGTATGAAATGGCATACAATAATTTTATGCTGCATTCGGCTTATAACGACACACTGCAGTCAGAGAACTACAGGCGCAACCTTCTGCAAGCGCAGACACAATATGAAATTGAAAAAGGCGAACGTGAACTGGAGTTGATGAATGTGCGGCTTCAAAGAAACAGGTACTTATTATACGGACTCGGTGGCTTGAGCCTGCTGATCGTGCTTATCGCCATCTTATGGATCAGGACAAACAGGCTAAGGTCAAGAGAAAGACTTGAGGCCATGAACCATAAGGTTACCGCCTTGACCCAAAAAAACCTGCGTTCGCAGATGAACCCGCATTTTATTTTCAACACCCTGAACTCCATACAATATTACGTGTTCCAGAACGACCGTATGGCTTCCAATGATTATATGACCAAATTTGCAAAGCTGATCAGAAAGACACTGGAAAATAGCGAACACCCTGCCATTCCCATCACTGAAGAGCTGAATGCACTGGAGCTATACCTGGAACTGGAGTCTTTGAGGTTCAAAAAAAAGTTTAGCTGGAAAATAGAGATCGATGAAGAGATCGACACCTATATGTACAAGATCCCGACGATGCTCATTCAACCCTTTGTTGAGAATGCCATAGGCCACGGATTGATGCATAAGCCGGGAAAAGGAAATATCCAGATCAGCATGAAGCCGGGAGAAGAATGTATTCTTTGTACTATTGAGGATAACGGCATCGGGCGGGAGAAAGCCATGGAGATCAAGAACAATAAAAAAGAGAATTACCGCTCGCTGGGAACAAGCATCACGGAATCACGCCTGAGGCTGGTAAATTCACTGTATGGAAAGAACATGAAAGTTGAGTATACCGACCTGAAGGATGATCATGGAGATGCAAGCGGCACACGTGTCGAGATATGCATTCCCATTATTACTTAAGGTCTCACATCTCAATACTCATGTCTCAATACTAACAACATGAAAAACATACTAAAAGCAGTAATCGTCGACGATGAGCAGGATGCGGTAAATTTTATCGAGTCCATCGCAAAAGAATATTGCCCGAACATTAAGATCATCGGCAAGGCGCATTCTGCCAAAGAAGGTATTGAGGTGATCACGAAGGAAAAGCCTGATCTTGTATTTCTTGATGTGGAGATGCCGCATGGCAGTGGGTTTGATCTGCTTGCAGGCTTCCCTGAGAAGGATTTTGATGTCATCTTCATCACTGCCTTTAACCATTACGCCATCAAAGCCATCAAGTTCTCTGCGGTTGACTACATCCTGAAGCCTATCAATATTACCGAGTTCATCGAGGCTGTTAAAAGGGTTGGAGAGGCCCGTGATGAGAAGAAAAATCCTAACCTGAACTTCAAGGCCCTATTTGAAAACCTTCAATCCGCCATGCCCTCCAAGCTGGCCATTCCCACCTCAACAGGGATGGAGTATTTAAATACAAAAGAGATCATTCGTGTCGAAGCCGACCGCAGCTACTCATGGTTCTTTATGGAAGGAGGCGGCAAGTTCCTTGTGTCGCGAAACCTAAAGGAATACCAGGAGCTCCTCTCCGATCGTAACTTCTTTCGCACCCATAATTCCCACCTTATCAACCTCGAGCATGTCAAAAAATATATCCGCCACGAAGGTGGCTATATCGAAATGACCGACGCAAGCACCGTTCCCATCTCCAGGGGAAAGAAAGATCTGTTTCTGGAGCATATGGGGAGGATATCGAAGTAGTTCCTGGTGGCTGTTGGGAATGATGAAATCCTATTGATTATTGATTAATAACGATTAGTAATGGAGAATGGGGAGTTTTGATTGTTGAGCCAACTTAAAACTCAAAACCCAAAACCGTTAACTTTCTGATTCATGCCGTTGTCTTATAATTTCTTGACAAATATTTACCAATGTTGTACCTTAGTTAAATCCTTTACCAATTCAGGATTATTATGCCATCGCCTGGCATGTGTGTTTAACGAAAACCAAAGCCATGAAGAAGATCTACTTATTCTTTTTCCCTTTCTTAGTGATGTCCGCCTTTGCACAAAATCCTCCGGTTGCCATACCTGATACGGCACAGGTGATGAACCAGAAAATAGTTAGCATTTATCCATTGCTGAATGATTATGACCCTGACGGAGATACCGTTGAGATCGTATATTTACAAAACCCTAACCATGGAGAAAGCTGGTACGAAGACAGCATAGTTTATTACCAATCGGAGTGGTTTGAAGGATGGGACAGAATGCGATATAAAATCGCAAAAACGGCTCAACCGGCTTACGAATCAGAGTATGAATATATTCGTGTTGAGGTGCTACATAACCCTGATATCCCCATTGCTGTGGCAGACAGTTTCCAGGCTGTATTTCTTGAGTCAACAGAACTGCAAATCCTTGATAACGACTATGATCCAAATGGAAATGATTTTATGATTAAAAAGGTATTTCCTTCGCAATACACCGAAGTAGAAGTGTCTTCCGATTCCACCTACGTTATCTTCACGGCAAAGCACTCACCTTATCCCTACCACCATTTCGACTATGAAATAATCGAAAGAAACACAGCTGAAAGTTATTATTCTTACAGGGTAAGCTGCATCGTATACCCCATTGAAAATCCGGATGCTCCCATTGCTGTTGCTGACACCTTTGAAGCAACAGGAGGGATCACTGCTGTATTTGATGTACTAGCCAATGACCACGACCCCCTGGGCGACAGCATTGAATTTATTTGGATCAGCGATCCTCAACATGGAATTATCAGTGAGGAAAACAATCAAATCTATTACACTGCCAACACCTCTTATGCAGGATCAGACGGTTTCAGATATGCTTTTCGATATAAGAACAAGCCCTGGCTATATACTGATGTGACGGAAGTAAACATATACATCAACAAGAACCCGGACTGCCCCGTAGGAGTATCGGATTATGGCAGCGGACTGGCCTATGATCCAATAACAATCGATGTATTGGCGAATGACTATGACCCAAACGGAAAAGCTGTTGAAATAATGGATGTTAAAACCTTTTCTCTTATCAGTCAGGCGACATTTGAAGGGAGCCACATAAGCTATACCAGCAATGCATATTATATTGGGCCGGATTCCATTCAATACAGGATAAGACAAACAGATGATCATGACTATTTCTCCGAATGGACTACTGTGTATTTCGATATAAGCCAGAACCCGGCACTACCTGTAGCAAATGACGATTATGCCTACACAAAAGGTGGAATATCTGTTTCAATTGATATTATGGAGAATGACATTTTTCCTGACAGCCTTGAATTGGTGGCAGGCCATATGTCGCCATGGCCTATAAAAGGCAAAGTTCAAACTACTGACAGCACAATTCAATATACTCCATTTATGAATAGTTATGGGAAGGATTCGCTCCAATATCTTCTCAAAAACATGAGCATCTTCCCATTTTTCTTCGCAAGTGGGAAAGTTTATATTGACATTGAAAAAACTTATTCAAACGATTCGCTTACAATTAACAATATCAATGCAGGCATACATTCAAGCGGCCTCCTGTTTAGCAGAGGAAACGAAATTCTTGGTCAGGGCATACATAATTATGCACCACACTTTGAAGTTCCCAAAGGCAGTGGGAAACATACCTTCTTTACCAACAATATCTGGCTAGGTGGACTAGACAATAATGATAGCTTACATTTAGCAGGTGAGCGCTATAAGCAAATGGGAACCGATTTTCAGCCCGGTCCTGTATCAAATTTATATGATTCAGCCTATTTCTATGATTGGAGCGGCACATGGATGTTGTATCAGGAAGAAGTGGAGTACCATATAAATAATTGGTGGCAAGAAGGTTATTCACCAATCAGAAGCATTGCAGAGTGGCCGGGGAATGGCGACCTTACCATGGGGCAGGCAGAACAACTGGCACCATATTATGATCATGACAATAACGGTATTTACGACCCCATGCAGGGTGATTACCCATTGATCAGGGGAGATCAGTGTATTTTGTTTATCTATAATGACGACCGGATACACACCGAAACTGACGGAGAAAGGTTAATAGTTGAAATACATGGGATGGCATATGCTTTCGATGCACCTGAAGATTCCATACTGAATAATACGGTCTTTATTCATTATGACCTCATTAACAGGTCAGATAATGTATACTACAATTTCTTTTTCGGCTTATTTGCAGACCTGGAAATCGGTTATGCCTGGGATGACTATATTGGAAGTTACGTAAAAGGCAGTTCATTCTATGGCTACAATGGACTGGAGATAGATGGCAATGGAGAACCTGAAGCCTATGGTGAAAACCCACCCTCACAATCGGTAACAGTCCTTGCCGGGCCATTTATGGATCCCGACTCAGAAGACAATCCGGATGGCGGCTGTGATTATAGCGTTACCGGAGTAAATTTCGGGAATGGGATTGTTGATGACGAAAGATATGGCTTAACGAGGTTCACCTACTACAATAATGCCGGCGGGCCACAAGGCGATCCATCGATTGCCGAGGAGTACTATGGTTATCTTCACGGGTACTGGAAGGACAATACACCGGTAATATTTGGCGGGTCAGGACATTCAATCTCATATGAAGATTGGTCGGCATGCAGGTTCATGTTTCCCGGAGAATCTGATCCTCTTAACTGGGGGACTGATTGTGAATTACCAATTGGCGGATATAACCAGAATGATATATGGTGGACCATGGAGAATGAACAGTATAACCCTAGTGACCGCAGGGGTATGGGTTCCTGCGGCCCTATCACATTTCATCCGGGAGAGGTGCAGGAAGTAGAAATGGCATATATATGTGCTAACAGCTACCAGGGAGCCGATTCGTCAAGAAAATTGCTATTTCAATATATTGACGATTTGCGCCAGAGTGTTCAGGATGGCGAGATCATCGTTCCCAATAGTGAGCTTGACATTAATGATGTAATGCTGGATCATCAATCATTCGAGATCTACCCCAATCCAGCCAGGGAAGTAATTTACCTGAGTTCAGATAATATTAAAAATGCAAACTACAACATCATCAACATCCTGGGAACAACTGTCCAGTCAGGAAGTTTATTTCCGGATACCAGGAATGAGATCAATATCGCCGGCCTGAAACCCGGACTTTACATAATTGCGATTATAACAGAAGATGGAGGTTCCACAAATAAACTTATAAAGCATTAAATAAAATAGCCAACTGGCTTACAAGAAATTTCAGGAATGATTAGATCCTATTAATTAGTGATTAATGCCCCACCTGCGCTGAAGCTTCGGCGGGTGCAAAGATTGGGAGTTATGAATGGGGAGTTTGTAGGGTTGAGCCCAACTTAAAACTCAAAACCCAAAACCTTAATTGTTCGTTGGCGAACAATTAAGTCAAAAATCGGACACTTCGCAATAAAGAGACCACAGAAAGAAGCAGGTCATCTTTCTGCCTTTCTGCAACTTACAAGTCTTGGTACAATAATTGAATTTAAATAATGCCCGACATTGGTATGGCGTGAATGTCGGGGCAATGCGAACAACAAGATCCCTGATGGAAAGTATTACAGGTATTCAAACAACAGATGAACCTTCAATGCAGTCGTATTTCCGGCAAGTGCTGGTTTTATTTCTATCCTCTTTCAGTATTATCCTTTTAACCAGTCAGGTTACGGATTTGAAACAACCGACAGGCTCCTACTTTGGCCAGTCGCCACCCGGAGCGGTACCGGAGCGCTTTGCAAAAGGTATCATACCCGATGACCTGCATAGCATCCCGGTATTTAGTGCAGACGGAAAAACCGTTTACTACAAACCACTGGATAACACCGGGATCATGGTGATGAAGATGAAACAAAGTAAATGGTCAAAAGCAATCCCTCTGTTTGTAAATGATGAGGTAGGCAATTCAGACGACCCCTGCATCAGCCACTCAGGTAACAGCTTATATTTCAGCTCCTACAACAAAGAGCAAAACCGGGAATATATTTATTATTGTGACCAGGAAGATACTGATAAATGCATCCCCCAAAAGCCTTCCGGTGAGCTAAACACCCTCGACCTCCACTGGCAGTTCTCAGTAACCGGCAACGGAAATGTATACTTTTCTTCCAACGGAAATATCTATTGCTCCGTCTTTTCTTCCGGGACCTATGAAAAGCCATACAAGCTCGACTCAGGCATCAATTCAGACTATAGCGAATGTACACCCTATGTGAGTCAGGATGAGAACATGATGATCTTCTCCAGGTCAAATGCCGACAAGCCAGACCTATTTATCAGCACTAAAGGTGAGGATGGGAAATGGCAGAAAGCCAGGAAACTCGGCCCCGGCATCAATACCGCAGGACACGAGATGTGTCCATATATCTCACCTGACGGAAAATATTTTTTCTTCCTGAGCTCCAGAGAAGGACTATTCAGCGCCTATTGGGTTAATGCAAACGTGTTAAGCAATTCGTAAAAACATATACCCTTTTACCTTTTACATTTTACATTTTACATTTGCCATTTACCCTCCCCTAGTTCTTCTTCCTCTCAACAGCAGCAGGCTTCTTTCCCGACTTTGTCGTTCCGGCATCCTTCTTCTTAAGTTGTTGGTTGTATTCAGATTTTGAGGCTGCTTTTTCTTTTTGCACTCCCTTCATAGCCTTCATAGGGTGTGTATTTGTATTCCAGATTTCGTTCACCATCTTATAGCTTCCATCATTTTGTTTCTCCCACACTGTAAGATATTTGCCCTGGTCGGAAACAGGCTGTTCCATCTTTGCCAATTGCATCGTCAGCGCATATGTCCCGATCTCAACCACCACATTACCATACTCGGTCACCTGCTTTGTAATAAGCTTCATGGCTGTAATTTTATTCCCTGATTCAGCGGCTGCCTTCTGATGTTCGGCAATAGCTTCAATACCACGTAGCATTTTACCATAATTTGGGAGAGAAATGGCATCCTTTGTATAAAATGAAAGAATGGCCTGATCATTACCCGTCAGCATAGCCTTTACAACCTCATTGTTATGTGCCTGGATCTTTTTCTTGAGGGCGTCATTACCTTCACTCTGCTGGGCATATACATTTACTACTGCCAGCATCAGGACAGCGATCATCACAATTTTACTCATTGTTTTCATGTTGTAAAAATTTAGTTTGTTAATATTTCTGTGAATTTAACTATAATTAATGTAAAGATAAGGCCAGGAGCTCACCTTAGTCAAGGCCCAAGCAAAATTTTTACAAATAATTATTCCAGATGTTCACCCTCAGGTGAATATACTGCTGTCGGCACCCGCTATCCGACACCTAAATAATCACACACCGCTGCATTCCTTTCTTTTTTCCCGTCGTAAGGCAGATGTAATAGGTGCCGGTTTGCAATTCTGAAGGTGAGAATGTAATCTTGTTTTTTCCTGCATCGAATTTCTGCCTTACCACATCAAGCACCATCAGGCCCTGCTGATTATAAACAGAAATCTGAACTGTAGCCGACTCAGACAACTCAAATTCAAGTGTGGCGGAATTCCTGATAGGATTAGGACTGAGCTTTAGTTCTATACAATCCTCCTTATCTCCCAGTCCTTTTGTCCATGCCTTAATATTTTCAATGACCTGCATCGAATCGCAATCCGGAGGTCCCGTTGCCTGACCGAAGCCCGATATTGCAAAAATGCATATCAGGAATATGCCGGTCAGCACGCTGGCTTTCATTGTTTGTGTTTTCATATTATCCCAGGTTTAACTGATTTACAGCTAATTAAAAGCTAAGCACATGCCAGGATCACTACCTACCTGACTGTCTGGGCCTTATGCCATACAAATAACTGATCAAGATGCTGGCAACGTGTAATTAATCTACACTGAGCGGACAGTTGGAAGTAAGAAGTCAGAAGTTAGAAGTGTCCGATAAGATCTCTTGAGTTGCCCCGGGCTTCAGCCCGGGGGTAAGTAAGCACAAAATAATTCAGGGCTTTAGCCCATTTTCTTTTGATTTATACAAGACACCAGAGATTAAGAACACAGAATTCAGAATAAATGGGTAACTTAGAATTTTATAAATTTGGTTAAAACAATTTATTAATGTTAAACCGAACATTAATCAATCTTTCTCTGATTTATAAAGTGTCTTGCATAATTATAATGATAATGGTGCATGCTCCAGCTGAATGTCAGGACACTACTCCTGATGTCTTCAGAAAAAACATCCTTAAAATAAATACTGTACCCCTTATACCGGCCTTAAGTGGTCAGAGTCAACAGTGGATAGGGATTGAGTATCAGAGGATGAAAAATCGAAAAATTTCATTTTCCCTGCTTACCAATCTTGGCATTTTTGAAGATTACACCTTTAAAAAGTACTATGATTATTTTAACCAACATCAAGGGTTCTCATATACCCGGGAAGATGTGATCACAAGAGGTTATCATTTAATCCCATCGGTGAAATACCATATCATTGGGCTGAAACATAAACAGGAGGCCGGGATATTTGCCGGGGGATGTATTGATGTCAACCAATATTTCAAGAAATCCAGCCTTTTTGACTCAAGAACAAAAAATACGGAGTATTCAAGACTTAACACATCACGCATGGGCTTAGGAATCACTCTAGGCGCCCAGTATATGGCCTATACCCGATTGTATCTCGACATTAACATTTCATTTTTTGTTGA
>JBDLIJ010000060.1:0-14727 GCA_039714935.1 Bacteroidota bacterium
TATGATTGTTTAAGCGCGTTGCGCTTAACATTAAAAGTCTGGGTCAGCAGAGTGATCCTGAAGGGATCTAACAATAATAACCGTATGCGAAGCGTACGGTTATGGCAACATACAAAGATCAGAACCCCAAAGGGGTTCAAGCTGTTGTGGAGTGATGATCTATGATATTGTTACTCAATCCTTTTCAGGAGCACAAGATGTTTGCTTTCAGATTCAAATGTCTGAACATACTTATTATCAAGGATGCTGAAAAATGTTGCATATCCCTCATCCTTCCTCTTTTTATCGAAGATTTCCGGATAATAGATAAGCACATAATCAATTTCCTGCGTTTTATTATAATCTCGTCCTGGGTTATAATATATCGGTATCTCATCTCCCCTATGTCCGCCAAATAATGTATGCGGTACCTTTTTCCAATTCCACAATACAGGAAAAGGACGATAGGCATGAGGATGTTTTATATTTACGATTGGCTTTTCTGCACCAACATAGTTTAATATCTGCTTATTCATCCATTGATTTCCGGCGTTAACCGGTAAATACACCGTATTGGGATCCATATGTTCTTCAAGTGTAAATACTTCTCTGGATGCATCTGATATTTTTGTACGGACATCAGACATCCTTACCTGATGTTCTGTAAAAACAAATAAAAAGAACAGGCCTGCAAGCACCTCAATCTTCCATGGCATTTTCACACTATTCAACCATACCATAAGAAAGAGGAAAAATATCAGGCTGATCCTTAAACGCATGGTATTCAGTAAAAATGTTGAAGGAACAAGGATGAGCATGGCCAGCAGAATGATCATAACAAGCATCATCAAATTACTGTAGAAAGCCTTATTCTTACCGCTATTTCTATTAATGATCCTATAGATGATGTAGATAAGTATTATTGCTAGGATACCGAAAAACAAAAGCAGATTCGCATTTCCATTATTATTAACATGAAATATTATCAGGGGCCTGACGTAATAGAGGCTTTCTAAGATAGTCATATTGTCTCCGGCCTGTTTGTTTGCATTTAGTACGTAGCCACTAACATTCAGAGTATAATTAAGCGCAAAAAGCAGTGCCGGAATTACTGCTATAACAAGCTTAATGATTTTAATGAATAATTGTTTAAGCCGGGGTGTTTTATAAATATAGATATTTTGTATTTGTTCATATACCAGGAATATTAAAATTAATAAGCCAAGAAAAACAAATGAGAGCAGGTGCGTAAAATTCATTAACAGGAATAATAATCCAAAAACGATCACATGAATAATTTTAAACTCTTTATGCACGCGCAACCAATATCCAATCATAAATAGAAGCAGTGCCACACCTAAGCAAAAATTCATGAGCCCGAGATTCAGGCTGTTATTCATGATAAAGGGGAAAACGCTATAAACCATGGGGCTGGCTTTGCCGGCTACCGATATCACTAAATACCTGAAAGAAAATGCCATTCCGAGAAAATACGAAAACACCAAAAGGTTAAGGGCAATGTTGGCAGGTAAAATGATATTATAAATACTTAGCAATACATATCCCTGCAAATTGCTTACAGGTACCGGATTGAGCATATAATAGCTATTATGCAAAGGGTTTCCACGAAGCAATTCTATTATTACATTAGAATTATATAGGTGAGATGGAGCATCCAGGGTAGGAAAAACAAAGTATAAAAAAACATGTGATGCACCGAGAAAACTTATTATTGTAAAAATCGCAAATTCATATTTGCTATAAAATATCCGGAACTTATTCATCTCTATCTGTAGGGTTTATCGAAGTATTCAAATATACGAAATTCAAAACAAAAAAGAGGTTAATCAAAGAACAAGAAAGTATATAATCCGGTATCCGGTAACCGGATGCCGGTAACCAGTATCTGGTATAAAATTTAAGATTTCTTCTTCGTTGATGCTGCCAGGACGGCGGCAATGACGGGTGTGAACATAAACCCGATAAAGAAGGTCCATTCAAGGCCCAGGCGGCTCTTTTTTCCCATTCTTTCAGAAACAATGAGTGCTCCGGCGTACCAGACGGTAAATACGATAAGAAAGATCAGTTCCTGCATGTTAATAGTAATATATGAACAGATAAATAATCGGTATCACAATTCCGAGTATGGTAAGCCATGAGCCGCGGCCGCGAATGCCTTTTTTGCCTTTCAACAAAAATATTCCGGTGATGGCCAGGGCTATCAATGCACCGGCATAGAGGTCGGAAAACCAGGTCCACCACTTCACGGGGTTATAGTGCAAATAGTTCATCTCACGAAAAACCGCACGGCGTTTGTTTTTTTCGATCAGGCCTTTCCCTGAAGACAGGTTTACGTACACATTGCCATCCTTCAAAAATACTTTCAGGTTGTTTCTGTCAGGGAAATAATGGTTTTTATACCTGTCGGCCTCTCCATGTTCCTTCAGCATGTCAAGGACATCTGCCTTAACTGCTCCTTTCCTGAGATCAGTTTGTATGTCTTCGGTGGTGATCACGTAATTGGGGTTCCAGTCATCAAGGTGGTTGATGGCAATGCCCGAAATGGCATATACCAGCGTAACGCCAAAAAACAGGTATCCAAAATCCCTGTGGATGATCCTGAACCATTTTCTCCAGGTGTATTTAGCCATTATACTATCTATAAACAAGAAGCCGCCTTAAAAGTTTAAACCATTTTTACTTTTAAGACAGCTTCTTAATTCAAATGTTTATTATCCTGCGAAAATTAATTTTCCTCAGGTGTAGTTACTTCTTCTTCTATTTCTTCTACAGTTTCTTCTACTGCTACGCTTTCTACTTTGTATTCAATACAGGAAACTGAATATTGCGGCTTATGATAAATGCCTTCGTGCTCAGCATCTTCTTCATGCCCGGCTTCGCCTTCACCCTGATGTTCGCCTTCATGCTCACCTTCATGTTCTCCTTCTTCAACCTCCGCTTCAAAAGCATCAACAATACCCAATACTTTTACATAGCTTCCTTCCAGTTCTGTATCAAAGGCAGCTGTTTCTTCACCTGCGGTGATCTTGATCCTTACATCCGGATCATCGGCAGTGATAAACATCTTTTTTCCACCATGTTTGCAAACGTGGATAACAGTTCCTTCAAGCATTACTTCCTGCCCTACAAGTCCTTCGGCTTTTGCTTCAAATTCGCCAAGGGCAACCATGGTTGGTTCATTTACCACAACTTCTTCCTGTGGTGTAGTTTGTTCTTCCTGATTTTCAGTAGTCAGGCCGCCACACGACATTAAAAATGCTGCAGCAACAAAGATCATTAATACGTTTTTGTACATGTTTTCCTTTTTAAGTTAAGTTTCGTTTGGTCAAAAATACAAATTATTCGATATCTTCAACAGTATATTCTCTAAGTATCTTTACGCCATCATATTTTTTCTCTACCCCATTTTCATACGTGATCACCAAAAATGGGGTTCCGTCATAATTATAAGTGACCCAGTCGCCATGTTTTCTGCCCATGATATAACTTCCCTTATCCCTGGTTTTGCCGTTATCCCATAACCATATATGTTCACCATGGGGATTATCCTCAATAAACTTGCCTTTAAACTTCAGGTCGCCGTTCCTGTAATAAGATCTCCAGGCGCCATCACGCATGCCTTCTATATATTCACCTTCTTCTTTATGATCGCCCACTTCATAAAACCAGCTGCCATCTTCCTTTCCCCTGTAATAGGTTCCTTCTATAATAAGCTTGCCGGCTTCATCGTATTCACTCATCAGGCCATCGGCAAGTCCATTTTTATAGTTCTCTTTCCGCTGAAGTTGTCCTGATGAATAAAACCATTTCCACGAATCTTTTAATCTTCCCAGGGTATCGTATGTGCCTGTTTGTTCAAGTTCTCCGTTTCGGTGATAATATGTCCATGGACCTGTCTTGGTATCGTGATCATATGAGCCTTCGCCTTTTATGATTCCATCATCATAGTATTCTTTCCACGCTCCGTCTCTTTCTCCCTGTTCTGTGATGATCCCCTCACCAACGATGATCCCGTTTTTGTACAGATACGAACTTTCTATATCTCCTTCTTCATTGTACTCTCTCCATACACCTTCCGGCTTATCATCTTTATAGGTTGCCTGGATCTTAACTTTTCCGTCAGCAAAATATTCTTTTTTAACATCCAGTTTTATCAGCTCTGCAGCAAATTCCTGTTTTTCTCCATCCACATATTTGAACGCATGTAAAAGATTTCCTTCAACATCATATTCTTTATAATAACCATTTTGTAAACCATGCTTATAAACACATTCTATCTTTAAATTAGCATTATCATAAAAATATTTCCAGTTGCCATGCTTTTTTCCTCCATTATCATATCTATTGATGCGTTCCCTGTTTGCAATAAATCCTTTTTTATAAGTGATCAGTTGCGTTATTCTTCCGTCTTCGGCATATTCTTTTGCTATTCCCTCTTCAAGTCCATCTATAAAAAATACTGTTTTCTTTAATTCCCCTCCGGGATAATAATAACTGCTTATTCCCTGTTTAAGATCATCGATAAAATTTTCTTCCAGTCTTTCATTTTCGCGATAGGTTATTCTCAAACCGTTTTTTTTGCCAGTTTTATAGTTGATCTCCATTTTTAAACTACCAGCTGCATCATAAAACTTCCAGGTGCTGTCGAGTAAATGGTTTTTCCTGTTTCCTTCTGAAAGCAATATTCCTTCTTCATTATATGTTTTCCAGTATCCTTCAGGTTTCCCATCTTTAATATAACCTTCGCTGCTTTTTTCTCCATTAGGATGATAAAACACTGTAATGCCGTCTGAAAGTGTTCCTTCCTGGGCAAATAAAATATTTGCACTTATAAGCAAGAGAAAGAAAATACCGGACCTGAATAATTTCATTTATTTGATAAGATTTAATTTTCTTGAAATGTCAAGCATCCTGTTTATGGGAACAACGGATTCTTGTATTGTTTTTTCATCCAGTGTGATCTCCGGCTTTTCATCCCGCATGCAACGGTATAATTTCTCCATGGTATTGAGCTTCATATAAGGGCAATCATTGCATGAACAGTTTTCATCGGTAGGCACTATAATGAATTCCTTTTGGGGTGAATTTTTATGCATCTGATGCAGGATGCCTGTTTCGGTTGCTACGATATATTTATTACTGTCGTCAGACTTTGTAAAATTCAGCATGGCGGTGGTGGATCCAACATAATCTGCTATTTCCAGTACCTGGGCTTTACATTCGGGGTGCGCAATAAGTTTTGCATCGGGATGCGCTATCTTTAAGTTTATAATGGCTTCGGTGTTTAACACATCATGTACTTCACAGGTACCATCCCATAAAACCATATTTCTTCCGCTGATGCTGTTAATATATCCTCCCAGGTTTTTATCGGGTGCAAAAATTATTTTTTGATTTTCCGGAAATGAATTTACGATCTCCTTTGCATTTCCTGAAGTACAAATTACGTCCGACATTGTTTTTATGGCCGCAGTACAATTTATATACGATATCACAATATGGTCGGGATATTTCTTTTTAAACGCGGAAAACGCATCCGGAGGGCATGAATCGGCCAATGAGCATCCGGCTTCAAGATCCGGCAGCAATACTTTTGTTTGCGGACTCAATATTTTTGCAGTTTCGGCCATAAAATGTACTCCTGCAAAAACAATCATATCAGCATCGGCCTGTGAAGCCTGCTGGGAAAGCCCTAAACTATCACCTACATAATCTGCTATATCCTGTATTTCCGGTACCTGGTAATAATGAGCCAGGATGAGTGCATTTTTTTCTTTTTTGAGTTTTAATACCTCTTCCCTGTAGTTCATATTTTACTTTATTAACAGTATAATATTATAATATATTTTTAAAATAAAACCTATAATGTATATATCCTGTTAGTTCTATGGATAACTTATATACGCTGAATTTGGTAAATTCAATTATGTTATTTTATTAACAATTTATTAAAAAAATATATTTATTAAAGATTTCAAAGATAGTATGTTATAAGTTTATTGACAATTTATTTGTTATTATAATTGTTGAAACATTATGCTTAAAATATGCCTGTTTAGCTGTTAATTATTGTTGAATAATTAATAAAAACATCCACTGCTTAATGCTAAATTATTATTTCTTGATGAAAAATGTGATTAATCATAAATATATTCATAGTTAATAACAACTTATTCACCATTTTGATCATTAATTGTTTATAAGTGATATTATATATTAGCCAGCATTCAATACACGCTTACCGGTTACCGGCAATCGGTAACCTAATAATATGAAATATAGTTGAGAAGCATGAAATTAAAATATAAAAATGGCTAACTTTGTCATAAAATTAATATATCATGTTCGATAAGAATCAGATAATTCCGATCGCCTGTGATCATGGTGGTTTTGAAATGAAAGAATATCTGAAAACGAAGTTAAAAAAACTTGGTTATACCATTTCAGATATGGGTACATTTTCTGATGAAAGTGTTGATTATCCTGATTTAATTCATCCGCTGGCCAAAGATATTGAATCGGGAAAATATCAGTTGGGCATTATCTTATGCGGAAGCGGCAATGGTGCTCAAATGACGGCAAACAAGTATCCCAATGTACGTGCTGCATTATGCTGGTCGCTTGAGCAGGCTGTTCTGGCACGCGAACACAATAATGCAAATGTTATTTCTATACCCGGCAGATTCGTTAAAAATACATTGGCCATTGAGATGACCTTAAATTTTCTGAATACTAAATTTGAAGGAGGAAGGCATCAAAGAAGGGTTGAGAAAATTTCAAAGACCTTATAAGTAAGATATTATTATGGGGGAAGTAAGAAAGAAATTTTTATCTGATGCAAAAAAGAAGGCTTTTGATATTGGGCACAGAAAGACCATAAATCATAATATTTCCAAATATAATAAGTCTGTTGAAAGAGGAAAACAGCAATATAAAAATATTGAACTGGCTCGTGTCAGGGCAGCTCACCTGAAATACAAGATCATTAACGATCTTGAAAAATACCTTATTGAATTTGAATCAAACCTGAACCGGCGTGGAGGAAAGGTAATATGGGCCCAGGATGCCAGGGAGGCGGTGCAAGAAATTCTGCAAATTGTTGAAAATAAGCAGGCAAAAAAAGTGGTTAAATCAAAATCAATGACCACCGAAGAGATTGAAATCAATGATGCATTGGAATCTGTTGATGTGAGCGCTGTTGAGACAGATCTGGGTGAATATATTGCACAGCTTTCCGGCGAAAAACCATATCATATTGTGACTCCGGTCATGCAAAAATCCAAAGAAGATATTGCAGCACTTTTTAATAATCTTTTTGATCTGGATAAGAATAGCTCACCGGAAGATATCACTTCTTTTGTTAGAAAAAGACTTAGAAATGAATTTGTTAATGCCGACATAGGCATTACCGGAAGCAACTTTCTGATTGCAGACACAGGCTCTGTTGCTTTAACTGAAAATGAAGGAAATGGTGTGATGTCGATGTCATTTCCTAAGGTGCATATCGTTGTAGCCGGAATAGAAAAACTAATTCCTTCTATTACTGATCTTGAACTGTTCTGGCCCTTGCTTGCTTCTTACGGAACAGGACAACACATGACTGTTTACAATTCAATAATAAACGGACCAAGAAATAAAGATGAGCATGACGGACCCGACGAAATGTATGTTGTTCTTTTGAATAACAATCGCACCGAGGTATTAAAAAAAGAACGTCAGCGGATTGCTTTGTCTTGCATACGTTGCGGCGCCTGTTTAAATGCATGCCCTGTTTACCGTAATATAGGAGGCCATACATATAATACAATTTATACCGGTCCGATAGGATCAGTAATCAGCCCCTATATGAATGGTATGTCAAATTATAAACACCTCAGCTTTGCTTCTACCTTATGTGGGGTTTGTACGGAGGTTTGTCCTGTTAAAATACCTCTTCATATGCTGTTATTATTAAACAGAAATGAAGCAGTAAAAGAGGGATATGTCGCCGGAGGCGAAAGACGCACAATGTGGGGAATGAAAAAGATGATGCTGAAAAGAAAAGGCATGGACATGGGAGGTTTTGGCGTACGTAATTATATATATAAAAAAGCCATTACAGGCAAGTGGGGACCCAGAAGAGATCTGCCCCAGCTCGCAAAAAAGTCATTTAATACCCTCTGGAAAGAAAAAGAAGCTTAAAGAAAATACGAATTATAAAATACTTCTTACTTTTTACTTCCCACCAACTCTTCCAACTTCGCCCTAAGATCTTCTCCTCTTAAGTTTTTTTCAATGATTATACCTTCCGGACTAAGCAAAATGCTGGATGGAATAGAGCGGATACCATATAATTTTCCAGCGGCATTATTCCAGTATTTAAGATCAGAAACATGATTCCAGTGAAGGCTGTCGGAATGAATGGCCTTCATCCACTTGTCCCGGTCTTTATCAAAGGAAACCCCCAGCACATCAAATCCCTTATGATGATAATCACGATAACATGCAACAATATTTGGGTTTTCAGCCCTGCACGGACTACACCAGGATGCCCAAAAATCGACAAGCATATATTTACCTTTACTCACCTCTGAAAGCATTACCTCAACACCGCTGGTATCTTTCATGCTAAAATCAACCAATGGCTGGCCGATAGCAACACGTTCAAGCACGGTAATCCTTTTAACCAGAAGCTTATATGAGGGAGAAGCATGTAATGCCGGGTCAAAATGACTGACAATACTATCCATTTCTTCTACAGACCAGGAATATGAATTACTATAAGCTATATAAGGAACACTTACATCTTTATTGTTTTTAAAGGCATAATTTTTGACATATTGCTGTTGCTTTTTATAAATTTCATCCATCTGCCCGGATAGACTATCCTGTATTTCTGTAAGGCCTGAATTTTTAGCACTTCTGTATTCTTTATATATAACCCGCAGCTGTTCATCATAAGTATTCATCTCTGTTCTGAACTTATCATATAATAGCTGTGCGGTTGAACCCTTAATGCTTGTTGCACTTGCATCATCTTTATAATAACTTACCTGGATATCTCCCTCGTCGAGAAATACAGGAATATATTTTTTAAGGTTTTCGATGTACAGATAATGCATTTCAGGGTAATTAAGTACACCATTTATGCTGAATTTTCCCTTGAGGACAGCAACAGAATCTATTTTTTTCCATTCTCCATTTTCCCTTTTTTGAAGAAAAGCCTTGCCATCAATCAGTGTATCAACACTCACAGTAACAGTATATTGTATTTGTTTATTCTCTGTATTGCACGAAACCAGCAAGACCAATACACTTAGCAGATAAAGGAAATTTCTCATAATGTAGTTTTTTAGTAATGGAAGCATAAAATTAGTGAATAACATCAGTCTTTACTTTCCTTTTTAACGAATAGATATTCAACCAGCATTACCAGTACCAGGGTTGAAGCCGTACTGATCAGCACCCTGTACAGGGTTTGAATGAACTCGCTGAAGCGAAAAATCTCAATGTAGAAAAATACCAGATGATGCAGAAAGATCAGCATCAGGGAGTAAAAGAAAAACCATTTTCCCCCCATACTTTTTATTCCTGGCTTCATTCCCGATTCAATACTTTTTGATCCATTGATGAATCTGATAATGGCAGGTCTGCTAAAGGCCATAAAAACAGCAGCAGCAGCATTCATGCCCGGTGTATGGGCAAAAATATCAATCAGAAGTCCCAGCAAGAATGAAGAACTTAATAATAACCATCCCGGAGTTTCAAAAGGAAGCAGAAGGATGAACAGTACATACAGGTATGGATTGATATAGCCATTGATCCTGATGTTGTTCAGGATAAAAACCTGGATAAGCAACAGCACCACAAAGCGAATAATATTTTTACCTATAAGCTTATTCATCAATTAATTTTATGTCAAGGCTATCGAGTTCTTCAGATGTTATATTTTTAGTAACATAGACAAAGCTAAGGTTGTTAAAATCTGTTGAGAAAATCACCTCAGCCTTGTTTAGTGTGCCACCGGTAATAAATTTTTCACCAATAACACCAATAAGGATATTTTCAGGAAAAACAAAAGAATACCCACTGGTAATTATTGTATCACCAGCCCGGGGAATAATATGGGTAGGTATGTCTTCTACCAGGCCTTTACGATAATCCACTCCATCCCATACCACATTCACCATCTGGCCGTTTCTTTTCATCCTGGCGCTGATACGAGTATTTTTGTGGAGTATTGATATTGCGGTAGCATAATGATTGCTTACCTCAACAACAATACCGGCAATACCTGTCGGCGAAATCAAGCCCATTTCTTCTCCAATGCCATCACTACGGCCTTTATTGATCATGATATAGTTATTCCGGTTTCTGTTGGTATTGCTCACCACCTTAGCCGGAATGTAATTATAAACAGTGTCAGTATAAAATAAGCTGTCAGGTGGTAACAACATTCGTGATCCCACACTCCTTAATTGTGCATTTTCAAGGCTTAACTGATTGTTGGTTTCCAGAAGGTAAAAGTAATCGCTGACAGAAGAAAACCCGGAATAAAAAGAACCTGTAACGGCATTGGTGGTATTGAGGATGCTTGTTCTGTGATAATTCGTATGATTTGCTAATAGCAGAAATGCAATCAGCTCGAGGAAAACGAACAAAAGAAAGAAAAACTGTTTTTTCAGGAAGAGAAACAGGTATTTCATAAAAAGGCCGTTGCCGTGTTCAACAATTATTAGCGCTTCCTTGTATTACGGAAGGAAGCTGATCTTTTATTTGATAAGGAATGTAAACTTATCAAAGTTCTTAAGCGCAATGCCTGTACCCCTGGCAACTGCTCTGAGCGGGTCTTCTGCAACATGAACGGGCAGTTTTGTTTTTAGGTGAAGGCGTTTATCCAGCCCGCGCAACATTGAGCCGCCGCCGGCAAGATAAATACCGGTACGATAAATATCTGCCGAAAGTTCCGGTGGTGTCATCTCAAGTGCATTCAAGACCGCAGCCTCAATCTTTGAAATGGATTTATCAAGAGAGTTGGCTATTTCAGCGTAATTAACGGTAATTTCTTTTGGAATGCCGGTAAGCATATCCCTGCCATGAACAGCATGGTCTTCAGGAGGGTTTTCAAGGTCGGTTATGGCTGCACCCACTTCAATTTTTATTCTTTCAGCGGTGCGTTCTCCGATATTGATATTATGCTGTTTACGCATATATTCCATAATATCATAAGTGAAGTCATCACCTGCTATTCTGATCGATTTATTATTTACGATACCCCCCAGCGCAATAACTGCAATTTCACTTGTGCCGCCACCGATGTCGATAACCATATTACCTGTTGGCTCAAGCACATCAATGCCGATACCAATCGCGGCAGCCATGGGCTCATGAATAAGCTTTACATCTTTGGCACCAGCTTGTTCTGCTGAATCTTTCACTGCACGCTCTTCTACCTCTGTAATTCCGGAAGGAATACAGATCACCATTTTAAGTGCCGGGGGAAACATAGACTTCCCGGGAAAGATCATCTTAATCATTTCCCTGATCATATATTCTGCCGACTGAAAATCAGCAATTACCCCATCGCGAAGCGGCCTGACTGTTTTAATGTTTTCATGTGTTTTTCCATGCATCATCA
Source organism: Bacteroidota bacterium (assembly GCA_039714935.1). Taxonomy (GTDB): domain Bacteria; phylum Bacteroidota; class Bacteroidia; order Bacteroidales; family B18-G4; genus B18-G4. Next base: position 11,618 of record JBDLIJ010000060.1, read on the forward strand.
TGGCACGTTTTCCCACGGCAATAATTCTCCCTGTATTCCGCTCAATAGCAACAATAGAAGGTTCGTCAACCACCACCTTATCGTTAAAAATGATGATAGTATTGGCTGTGCCAAGGTCGATAGCTATTTCTTTCGTAAAAAATGAAAACAGTCCCATAGTTCTGATTATTAGTGTTTAAAATGGCGAATCCCCGTAAAGACCATTGCGATATTATGTTTATTACAATAGTCGATTGAATCCTGGTCTCTGACAGAGCCTCCCGGTTGAATTATGGCTGTTATACCTGCCTTATCAGCTATTTCTACGGAGTCGGCAAATGGAAAAAAGGCATCGGAGGCCATGACGGCACCCTTTAGTTCGAAACCAAACTCAGCAGCTTTGGCAATTGACTGTTTAAGTGCATCAACCCTGGATGTTTGCCCAACACCACTGGCTGCAAGTTGTTTGTTCTTTACAAGAACAATGGCATTTGATTTAGTATGTTTAACCACTTTATTGGCAAAGATGAGATCTTCTTTTTCACGTTCTCCGGGAATCGTATTGCTAACGGCCTGCAGGTTTTCAGCTTTTTCTGTTTTAATATCTTTATCCTGTACGATCACCCCGTTTAACAATGACCTGAATACCTTCGGGGGCAGGCTGACTGCATTTTTCTTCAGGATGATCCTGTTCTTTTTTGACTTGAGGATCTCCAGGGCCTCATCTTCATATGCCGGTGCCAGAATAATTTCAAAAAATAATTTATTGATCTCTGCAGCGGTTTCTTTGTCAATTGTTGAATTTGTGACCAGCACCCCACCGAACGCAGAAACAGGATCACCTGCAAGCGCAGCTTTCCAGGCCTCTGTCAGGTTTTGCCTGGAAGCGATACCACAAGCGTTATTATGCTTTAAAATAGCGAATGTTGTTTCTTCAAATTCTTCTATCAGACCGATGGCGGCTTCAAGGTCACCAAGGTTATTATATGAGATGGCTTTACCATGCAGCTGTTCAAAAACCTCATCCGACTTGCCATAGAAGTAGCCTTTCTGATGGGGATTTTCGCCATAACGTAAAACGGAAGCATCAAGATAACTCAGCTTAAATGTACTATCATCATCCTGTGCAAAATAGCTGTGAATAGCAGTGTCGTAATGAGAGGAAACATTAAATGCGTATGCGGCAAAGCGTTTTCTGTCGGCAAGATCACAGTGTCCGTTATTTTCTTTCAAAAGATTGATCAGCTCATCATAATGGTTCATGGAGGGGACAATGAGCACATCTTTAAAATTTTTCGCGGCAGCCCTGATCAGAGAAATACCGCCAATATCTATTTTTTCAATTATTTCAGCTTCATCATTTGTTGAAGCAAGGGTTTCCTCAAAAGGATAAAGGTCTACGATCACAAGATCAATTTCCGGAATTTCATATTCGGTGAACTGAGCCATATCGCCTGTATGGTCACGGCGCCCCAGTATCCCACCAAAGACTTTAGGATGAAGGGTTTTAACCCTTCCCCCCAGAATAGAAGGATAAGAAGTTAAGGATTCAACGGTTTTTGCCTGCACCCCCTGTTTTTGAATAAAATCATAGGTGCCTCCGGTTGAATATATATCGATGTTATTAGTAGCCAGCAGGGCGATGATCTCATCCAGCCGGTCTTTATGAAAAACAGAAACTAAAGCACTTTTAATTTTCTTCACGATAATTTGTTTATGGTATTTGTACCCTGAACGCCGCAAAGCCCAAATTTAGTGCATATTTTTGAAAGTTATTATATAACTTTACATTTTATTAAGCCTTCGTCGCTTATGATATTTTTCAGACTGGTAAGGGAGAGCTACAGATTTGCCATACACGAACTTATGGTAAATAAAACAAGGACCATACTGACCTTGCTGGGTATTACAATTGGCATTTTTTCCATTATCAGCGTATTAACAGTTTTTGATTCCCTTGAACGTTCAATGAGGAAGGGCATTGATTCGCTGGGAAGCAATGTATTGTTTGTTCAAAAATGGCCATGGTCTATGGGGGGCGATTATCCATGGTGGAAATATTATCAGCGCCCGGAGCCTACACTGAAAGACCTCAGGGAGATACAAAAAAGGAGTGTTGCCTCAGAGGGAAGTGCTATGTTTGTTGAGGTGAGCAGGACGGTTCATTATCTGAGCAACAGGATAGAAGAAGTTCCGGTGCTTGCCATAACACATGATTTTGGAAAGATCATGCCCATGGAAATTGCCAGTGGCAGGTATTTTACACCCATAGAATCTTCAAGCGGAAAAAATGTCATTATCCTGGGATCTGATATAGCTGAAAACCTGTTTAATACCCTGGACCCGATTGGCAGGAAGGTAAAAGTTTTTAATCAAAAACTTGAAGTCATAGGTATTTTGAAAAAAGAAGGGGAGGATTTGTTCGGCAACACTTCCGACGGGCAGGTTATCATCACCATGAATTATGCCCGGACGGTGCTGGATATTAAACACATGGGAACCACGATCGTGGTACGTGCAAAGCCATATATCAGCAATGCCGAATTAATAGATGAACTTACGGGCATTATGAGGTCTGTTCATAAGCTAAAGCCTTCTGCAGAAAACAATTTTGCCATTAATGAAACGGATATCATTACGCAAAGTTTTGATCAACTCTTTGGTGTCATCGCCCTGGTGGGGTGGATTATAGGTGGCTTTTCGCTTATTGTGGGTGGGTTTGGGATCGCAAACATCATGTTTGTTTCTGTTCGTGAAAGAACCAATATAATTGGCATTCAAAAATCCCTGGGAGCGAAGAATTTCTTTATCCTGATCCAGTTTCTTTTTGAAGCGGTCTTCCTTTCTCTTATTGGTGGAAGTGTTGGCCTTATTCTTGTCTTTGCAGGCTCTTATCTTGGCACATCAATCTTGGGATTTGAAATTATATTAAGCTGGAACAAGATCATTATCGGCCTGGCCACCTCCTCCTTTATTGGCCTGATTGCCGGATATATTCCCGCCCTGATGGCATCCCGCCTTGATCCTGTTGAGGCCATGCGGATAAATGCGTAAAAACTACCTAAACAGATCTACTCCTTATTTGATGGTTGGCGGTTGGCGGTTGACGGTGGGCCCACACACAAAAAAGG
>JBDLIJ010000061.1:0-14714 GCA_039714935.1 Bacteroidota bacterium
GGTCAGGATCCCTGCATTTATCGTGATCATAGCCTCATTTGTTACCATCGTTGAGCTGGTCATGCAGGCGTACGTGCCCGCCCTCTTCGCCACCCTCGGGATCTTTATCCCGCTGATCGTGGTCAACTGCCTGGTGCTCGGACGTGCAGAAGGCTTTGCCTCAAAGCAGGGTTTTCTTTCTTCCCTGATCGACGGGCTTGGAATGGGACTGGGATTTACATTTGCCCTTACACTGTTGGGTGCTGTGCGTGAGATGCTTGGAAATGGTTCTATCTTCGATGTGAAGTTCACCTCAGGAGATGCCATACTTATTTTTATCCTGCAGCCAGGTGCTTTCATTGTACTGGGCTACCTCATCGCTTTAATCAATAAATTGAAAACAACATCATAACATACAGCTCATGGAATATTTTGCGATAATCATCGGTGCCATATTTGTATCAAATATTGTATTAGCCCAGTTCCTGGGGATTTGTCCCTTCCTGGGTGTTAGCGGAAAAGTCTCCACCTCGGTGGGGATGAGCGGTGCCGTCCTTTTTGTGATGACACTGGCCACTCTGGTGACCTGGCTGATATATGTTTATGTGCTCATCCCCCTGGGAATTACCTTCCTGCAAACGATCAGCTTCATCCTTGTTATTGCATCACTGGTGCAGATGGTTGAGATCATCCTGAAAAAGATCAGCCCTCCCTTATATCAGGCCCTGGGCATCTTTCTCCCCCTGATCACCACTAACTGTGCTGTACTTGGTGTTGCCCTCCTGACTCAATCAAAAAACTATGACCTGCTGCAGGGAATCGTCTTTGCTATTGCCAATGCCATTGGCTTCGGCCTGGCGATGATCCTTTTTGCAGGCTTGCGTGAGCACCTGAACCTGATGGTGGTACCTAAAGGAATGAGGGGTGTGCCGATAGCACTTGTTACTGCCGGTATTCTTGCGATGGCCTTTATGGGCTTTGCGGGGATGGTGTGATGAAGTGTGAAGTCTGAAGTTTTTCTAACTCAGGCTTGAAACCAGCTTTCCATCTTCACATACAAGGGTTCTTGCTTTAAAGAACTGAAAGAGTGAGTAGTCGTGGGTGGCCATGATGACGGCCCTGCCTGACTCGCTGATATTAAATAGCAATTCCATGATGCCGTGTGATGACTCCGGATCAAGGTTCCCTGTGGGCTCATCGGCCAACACAACCTCAGGGTCGTTGATGAGTGCGCGGGCTATACCCAGTCTTTGCTGTTCGCCACCCGAAAGCTCATGAGGCATCTTAAAGCCTTTGGTGCCAAGTTCACATTTGTCAAGTACATCCTGTATGCGCTCCTGGATCTTATTCTTATCTTTCCAGCCCGTGGCTTTCATGATAAAGAGGAGGTTGTCAAAGACTGTCCTGTCGGTGAGCAGCTGAAAATCCTGAAATATGATTCCTAATTTTCGACGCAGGAAGGGCACCTCTTTCTTTTTGATCGTCCTGAGATCATATCCTGCAACCTCTGCTGTTCCCGCTGAAACAGGTAATTCAGCGTAAATAGTTTTTAATAAACTGCTTTTTCCCGATCCTGTTTTTCCAATGATGTAGAGAAACTCTCCTTTGTCAATGCTGAAGGTAACATCCGACAAAACAAGATTTTCCTTCTGAAAAACAGGTACGTCTGCAAAATTAATGATGGTGTCAAGTGACATTTTTATCAGATAAGTATGTGTGTGGAACAAAAATAAGCATTATTCGGATTCTATTTCCAGATAAGCTTTATCAAGCTGTCGGCATTGCTGGCATTTGAATATAATGCTGTGAGCGTCTTCTCCCTTTTATGGATCTCATCAGAGCTGAATTCAGCATGAAAAAGGTCTTTTAATTTATCTTTCAGCCCGGATGGGTTATTGCCGATAACACAAAGATCGTCGAGGCTTGTGCCATTCAGCATTTTATCATTAACAAGGCAAAACCGGCCCTGGTAGAGTACGTTTAACAGCTTAAGCTTGAGTCCGGTAGCCTGGAATGTGACCAGGATGTTAACGTGCGCTTCCCTTATCAGCCTGAACATTTCATCATCATCAGGATTGGAGATGAGTGTAATATTTTTCTTGCCGCTGACCAGCTTTTTTATCCGCTCCGGAGGATTCATGCCGGCGATGACCAGGGGGATGTCAATATCATTGAATACTTCACTGATAAGATAGGTGGCGGCATGGGAATTTTCCGGGACTTCAATATTCCCGTGATACAATGCAAACTCCCCTTTGCCTGTCAGGGCATCCATCTTGTTGTTTGTATGATAGCTGGGCATATAATATACTCCGTTATCAGGGAAACGCCTTTTCAGATATGCTGTATCTTTTTCCGATACACAGAGCATCATGCTCGCATGTTTCAGCCTTCGCTGATAGAGACGGAGTTTCCAGCTGGCACCAAGAAAATACATTCGGCTGAAAAAGTTCTTGCAGACCTTGAACAGATTGAAGTAATAAAGATGTTCAATATTACTTTCCCTGTATATCTTAACCCGGTCATGAAGGCGTTTATCACCCAGGTAATAGCAGGAATGTAAGCCTTCAAAAAGAATAGGGTGATCGTCTTTAAGCAGATTATTGAGCATCTCCTTTGAACGGCGACTTGAAACAATGTAGGGTTTAAAACTCAGCGCCGAGACTATACCGGTTTTACGCGGATAGTAGTGTACCTCCTCACAGTAGCGGTTCAATTCCTCTGTCCTGTCGCGCCCCGGATATTCAATGCAATGCAAGTGGACCTTAACCCCTTTGGAATGCAATGTTTTGATCTTGTAAAAAACATCGATCACCCCACCGTAATTAGGAGGATAGGGTATGTCGAAAGAGATGATATGTAGATGTCTATCCTGCAATGCTTGAATAAATTTGGGTTAATTTCTGCTCTTCATGCTCCCAGCAAAGCTCTTCTGCTGCAAAACTAAGGTTTTCTTTCCAAACTTCATATCGGGCCGTATCATTCAACATATTCTTTGCCGTAGCAGCAATCTCTTTCGGGTCATGTGAGGGAAGAATGACACCTATTTTATACTGCTCCACAACATTCCTGATCTCCACAAGATCGGATGCCAGCACCGGCACCCTGGCCTGGATATAATCAAATAGTTTATTAGGAAGGCTGAAGCGGTAGTTGATATTTGTGTCTTTGTCGAGTGTTACCGCAATATCAGCATGGACAGTATACTGGTATAGTTCGCTGAAAGGCATTTTGGGAATAAACAGTACCTTATCATCCAGGCTCATCTCCTTCACCTGTTGTTTTAGTATATCCAGTACATCGCCCCCGCCAATGATCACAAATATAGCATTTTCAATATACTGCATGGCTTCAACCATCTCCTCAGTGCCCCTGTGGATATTGATGCCTGCGCCCTGCAACAGGATGATCTTGCGGTCGATCGGGAGACCAAGCTCCTCTCTGCTCTTCTGTTTGCTGTATTGTTTGCGGGTAGGCAGATTCCGGATTACATTTACATCATTTTTGTATTTTTCCCTGAATAGGCCGGCGATGGACTCATTTACTGTGTACACATGCTTTAATTTGGGGAAGATCCATTTTTCTATCCTTTTCCAGACATTTTGCACTTTCTTCCTGTTTACAAGCTCAGGTGTTTCTGTGTAATATTCATGACTGTCGTAAACAAGGTGTTTATGCCTGATCTTTGAGGCGAGGTAATTGGCGGGAAGGGTGTCCAGATCGTTGGAAAGAAAGATATTTGCCTTTCTGAAAAGCAGGAACAGAAATAACCTGATGTTGTACTCGGCATAAAAGAAAGCACCTTTCCCAAAAATAAGCCTCATCCTGTGCGTCTTGTATTTTCGATCTTCCAGGGGGAGGCTGTGTTTCCTTTTTCTGCCAAGCAGCAGGACTTCAAAGCCCATTCCCAGCAGGGAGTTGCAAACACGGTCAACGCGCTGATCAGTAACCAGATCGTTTGTGACAGAAACAATGATCTTTTTCATCCTTGTAGACAGAAATATGTGCTAATTTATATTTTTTACTGCAATCATCCTACAATTATGATGTAATAAGATCGTAAGGGCTGGGAACTGGGAGTTCGGGGGAGTTCCTTATCGCTTGAACGAATGATGATATCCAAATGATTATTGATTAATAGTGATTGGTATTTTAGAATGCGTAATACTGATTTATGAATTAATTTAAACTTTAACATTAAAAATTTATAATTTCCTGATCGTCTATATTTTTGATGTTCATCTGGATTTTTGTGCCAAAACCTTTCTATCTTTGATCTTCATCATGATCATACGGGAAAACATATCGCTCAAGGCATATAATACTTTTAACATAGATGTTAAAGCAAAGAGATTTGTTCAGCTTGGCGAGCCTGGGGATATACAACAGCTGATCAGGGAAGATGCTTTCAGAAATGATAATTTCTTAATACTGGGCGGCGGAAGCAATGTGCTTTTCACGAAAGATTTTGATGGACTGATCATCAGGAACGCTATTCAGGGTGTTGAGGTGGAGCAGGAGGATGGAGATACGGTGATTGTTAAGGCAGGGGCCGGGCTGGAGTGGAATGAACTTGTATGGTACTGCATTGATCGTGATTACGGAGGTATTGAAAATCTAAGTCTTATCCCGGGAAGCGTTGGTGCAGGACCGATTCAGAATATTGGCGCCTATGGTGTCGAGTTAAAAGACAGCTTTCATTCCCTTGAGGCCATCGAGATCGCGGGCGGGGAGCTCAGGACTTTTAACAGGGAGGAATGTCAGTTTGGATATCGCGACAGCATATTTAAAAGGGAACTGAAAGGCAAATATATCATCGTTTCGGTGAGCATGAAGCTCAAGAAGTCTGCCCAACCCGATATTTCATACGGGAGCATACGTGATGAGATTTCCTCAATGGGGAATGATGGTGTACCCGATATCAGGTCTGTGGGGCTAGCCGTTTCTGCTATACGTGAGAGAAAGCTCCCTGACCCTGAACTAATAGGGAGTGCAGGCAGCTTTTTCAAAAATCCTGTCGTTGCCCGGCAAAGTTTTGAGAAAATAAAAGAAAGGTATCCGGATATACCATCATATAATGTTGATGGATCCCTGGTCAAGGTTCCTGCCGGCTGGCTTATCGAGCAGTGTGGCTGGAAAGGAAAGCGACAAGGCGATGCCGGTGTGCATATTGAACAGGCGCTGGTGCTGGTGAATCATGGAAATGCCGGCGGCCGCGAGATCCTTGAACTGGCTAATATGATTAAATCTTCTGTTGACGAAAAGTTTGGTGTTGTTTTGGAGATGGAGGTAAATGTCATTTGATCAAATTTACTATCTTTGATATGATGCCTCAAACAATATAGTTTTAAATAGTGCGAGCAATCCTCATATACATCTGGCGACATTTGGAAGCATTTATCTGGATTGCTGCAATTATTGCATTGGCGTTAACAAGTCCTGTGGAACAATGCTACAGCCTTTGTCCTTTTCATAACCTTGGGTTCCACTGGTGTCCTGGCTGTGGATTAGGTCATTCGATATCATGGCTTTTCAGGGGGGATATAGTGCAATCATTCCATGCCCACCCACTGGGCATTCCGGCTGTGCTTGTCTTAAGCATAAGGGTGTTTAACATATTTAGGATCAACAAGAAATATAAGAATTATTCATACAAAAAATCTATTCAACATGGCTGAAATTTTTACTTTTATTCCTGAAGCACAAGGGCAGGAAATGATCTTCCTGCAGGAGGTCACCAAAGAGTATTCTGAGAAGGAACTCACAACTTTCGCAGGACTTTACCGCTCACGCAGAAGAGATCCGCAGATGATCCTCCTGGTGACCATACTGGGTTTTGTTGTCGTTGCCGGAGTTCAGCGCTTTATGGTTGGGCAGATTGGCATGGGATTATTATACCTGTTTACAGCAGGCCTTTGCCTGATCGGTACGATCATCGACCTGATCAACTATCAGGATCTTGCATTTGAATATAACAGGAAGATGATCCTGGAATCTGCTGGTATGATCAGCAGCATGAAATCGTAGCATTATAGCTGTTTGCTCAGCTTGTGTTCTGTTCCGCACCTGGTGCAGGACACAGTCTTTCTATTGTAATCGGGAGGGACTTTTATCCTGAGCCCGCATGAGCATTCAATAAAAGTATAGTTGTTAACGGCCATCATCAGGTCGCCTGTATTTCTTTTCATAGATTTATGGCCGGTACTGCCTGTACCTTCAAAGGCCTTCCTGATTCCGGGCTCATCGCCCTCTTTTAAGCCTGATCCGGGTATGATACCTCCCTTTCCACCCCTTACATCCTGGTATGCCTGCTGATAATTCATGAAGCCTGCTCCCTGCATAGACCTGAGTATTTTTATTCTTTCTTCGATGGGAGGGTGTGTGCTTTGTAGTCCGGAGGCCTTTTTCTTCTTCTGAAAAGGCAATGCTATATACATCGGTGCCGTAACATCATTTGCGGCTTTCATCTCGATCTTGGTCCCGGATATCTTTTCCAGTGCAGAAGCCAGGCCTTCGGGGTAGCGGCTGAACCTCACGCCGGTGGCATCAGCAAGGTATTCACGTTTTCGTGAGATGGCATAATACAGCATGCCTGCGAAGATGGGTACAAGGATAGCGAGCACCAGGGCGACGATCATCATGATGGCCTGTCCCTGTCCGCTGTTTGAATTTGATGACCGGTATCTGGCACCGCCGCCGGTAAACAGCATCCCCCGTAAAAATATCTGTGAGATCATGACGATGCTGCCAAGCATCACCCCTGCAAGCGTCATGAAGCGAATGTCGCGGTTATAAATATGTGCCATCTCATGGGCGATCACCCCCTGCAGTTCATCCCTGTTGAGCCTTGTAAGCAGCCCGGCAGTTACCGCCACGACAGCATGCTTTGGACTTCTCCCCGCAGCAAAAGCGTTTGGAGCTTCCTCATTGATGATGTAGATCTCGGGCATGGCAGGCAGGCTGGAGGCGATCTTCATCTCTTCCACGATATTGAAGAGCTGGGGATGTACTTCAGCAGTGACCTTTTTTGCTTTGCTGGCCGACAGCAGGATCTTTGCACCATTGTAATAGCTCACCAGCGACATGATGATCCAGATTACCAGAGCGATGGTGATGCCATCGATGCCCATTCCGGCCGGATTGAAATAATAGCTGATGGCTGCTCCAAGCAGCGCCAGCCCTATCCCCATGAGGATGAACAGTACGAATGACTTCCTTCTATTTGCGCGGATTAATTCCCACATAGCACTTAAAATTCTACTTTAGGTACCGCTTTTTCTGCAGGGTCTTCCAATTCAAAGAATTCTTCTTCCCTGAATGTAAACATGCCTGCCACAATGTTTGAAGGGAACATCTGAATTTTATTGTTAAAGAACATCACCTGGTCGTTATAGCTTTGCCGTGCATAGGAGATCTTATTCTCTGTTGAGGTCAGCTCTTCCTGCAGGCTGAGAAAATTTTGATTTGCTTTCAGGTCGGGATAGGCCTCCACAGCGATCTGCAGTTGCCCCAGTGCACCACCCAGCAGCCCTTCGGCTTTGGCTTTTTCTCCCACAGTACCGGCATTCATGGCCTGGCTGCGATAAGCGGTAATATTTTCAAGTGTTTCCCGCTCATGCTTCATATAACCTTTTACCGTATCTATCAGGTTAGGGATGAGGTCGTGACGGCGCTTTAGCTGAACATCGATCTGCGACCATGCATTTTTAACCTGGTTACGCAGGCGTATCAGTGCATTGTATATTCCGATAAGCCAGATGACCAGAATGAAGATTATGGCCAGTATTACAATTAATGGAATCATATTTCCTCCTGTTTATTAGTTTTATGAATGAATATCTTTCTTTATATGGTCCTGAAACATCTCTTTCAGCAGGTGGATGACCTTCCCATCCTCGTCTCCTTCAATACGCAATGTTTCCAGTAGCTCGCCTTCATCAAACCACAGCCCGTGCCCTTGCCTGCAGCGGTCAATGAGGATAGTATCGTTAACCAACACTTTTTCCATTTTCTTACGGCAGATAGGGCATCGTACCTTTTTCTCCCGGCAGGTCTCATCATGTTTGAATGAGCTGATCAGTGCCTCAGCTTTGTCGATGTCGCTAAATAAGGCCTCCAACTCACCGGCGTCGAGCCATATGCCCATGGTGATCGGGCAGTAATCTATCTCAACGCCTGCAAGCTCCAACACCAACATAGGCTCATTTGATACGGGTGATTTCATGTCTTAAAATTTGTGGATGGTGAAGGTAGGGAAAAAATGGCAAATGTAAAATGTAACAGGTAACAGGTAAAATGTAACAGGTAAAATAAATCCTAGCTTTTCATAGCCCCAACCAGCTCCTTCACCTCCTTCACTCCATGCCTCTCCATGTATTCTTCAATGCCTTTCACAATTTTAACGGAGGTTTGGGGGTCGATGAAGTTGGCGGTGCCGACCTGTATAGCTGAGGAGCCGGCCAGTATGAACTCGATGGCATCTTCGGCATTCATGATCCCTCCCAGGCCAAACACGGGAACTTTTACGGCATTATACACCTGCCAGACCATGCGCAGGGCAATGGGTTTTATGCACGGGCCAGAAAGGCCTCCGGTTATCGTTGAGAGTAAGGGTTTCCTGGTTTCGGCATCGATGGCCATGCCCAGGAAGGTGTTTACCAGCGAGATCGCATCTGCCCCTGCAGCTTCCACAGCACGGGCCATCTCGGCAATGTCGGTTACATTGGGTGAAAGCTTGACGATAAGGGTTTTATTGTAAACCTTTCTGACAGCTTCGGTTACTGCTATGGCGGAGGGGCAGCTGACGCCAAAGGCCATGCCTCCTTCCTTAACATTAGGACATGATATATTCAGCTCCATGGCGGGAATATGCTCCAACTCGTTGATCTTTTCGGTGAGCTCAACATATTCTTCTACCGTTGAACCATTAACATTGGCAATGATATGCGTGTTAAAATTTTTTATTTCCGGATAGATGTGTTCAATGAAGTGGTCAATGCCTTTATTTTGCAGTCCCACTGCATTTAACATGCCGCTGGCAGTTTCTGCCATCCTGGGGTAGGGGTTTCCGTCACGGTTTTTCAGCGTAAGCCCTTTGATAAATATTCCTCCCAGCTTACCAATATCAAAGAAGTCAGTGAACTCTTCACCATATCCAAAGGTGCCCGAAGCAGTGGTCACCGGGTTTTTAAATTCCAGTTTATGAATATTCGTCCTGAGATCTACCATGTCAGATCGTTTATGTTAAATACCGGCCCATCGGTACATACACATTTGTTGCCTTCACGGGTTTCCTGTATGCAGCATAGACAGGCTCCGATGCCACAGGCCATAAGGTTTTCCAGTGAGGCTTCGCAGGTAATATTATGGTTAGTTGCAATGCTTGCAACAGCCTGCATCATCCCCTCCGGGCCACATGTATAGATCAGGTCATAATCAAGGCCATCACCTGCAAAGATGCTGTGCTGCGTCAGCAGGCCTTTTTCTCCAAGGCTGCCATCCTCTGTCGTATAAAACACATCACCAAAAGCTTTAAACTCATCCGTAAAAAGGATGTCTTCGGCTGTTCTGCCTCCTGTGATAATATCCACCTTATTTCCTTTTAACTTCAACTCCCTTCCCAGCATGATGAAGGGAGCAATGCCGGATCCACCGCCTGTGATAAGTACTTTTTTATTTTCCGGAATGGTGAATGCATTCCCGAGAGGATGTACAATATTGATTTGATCACCTGTTTGTATACTTCCAAGCTTCCTGGTTCCTTTGCCAACAGCTTTGATAAAGAAGCTTACCATTTTATTATCAATATCGAAGTCGAGGTATGAAAACGGACGGCGAAGGAATACTTCAGGGTGGTTGTCAATGCGTAATTGGGCAAAATTACCAGGTTCAATATCTGATACTGCCTCAGAACCCGTAAGTTGAAGCACAAAGGAGCTGCTGTTCAGCCACCTGATGTTTGCTACTTTAAGGTCTTCTATCCTTTTCATTTGTTTGCTAAAAAAAACCCTCCGGGGTAGGAGGGATTTAATTATTTATCTTCTTTATTATCTTCTGTGCTTTCTTTTTCTTCACCTCCGGACTCTTTCTCTTCTTCTGTAAAATCCAGCATCTCTTTCTCATGCAGGATGTTATACCACTGTATTACCTTTTTTATGTCGGATACATACACCCTTTCTTTATCGTAATCGGGGATGGCATCATCAAAGAAATCCTTGAGTTCATCAGATGATGACTTATGGCTGATGGCCTTGTCGCCTTCCAGCATCTCATGGAACTTTTTGAATACTTCTTTCAGGGGCACATCATCCGTTTCTGTAAAGATGCTGATCTCCTCCAGTGAACTGATCTTTTCGTGTGAGAAGACAGGAAATCGCTTCTCTCCGTCCATGGATTCAACCACCATGCCTGTTTTGGTATGTGTGATCATTTTGTATAAACCGGGCTTACCCGCTATCGACAGTATTTCCGTCAGGTCCATCATGTGATTTTGTTTTGTACAAAAATAGTAAATATTCCGGATATTGCTTGTTTACTTCTTCTATCTTCTATCTTCTATCATCAATCACCTTAACCTTCAAAAATCAAATATCCCGTACCTGACGGCACGAGCATTTTATCCCCCGCTAAACTTTCTGCCGGGATAAGGTCCCTAACGGGACTCACTCTAATATTAAGCCACCTCAGAACTATTCCTGAAGTCATTATATTTGTAATATAATTATATCTAATAATGAGTCTTGAAGAAATTCTTTTTGACAGTTCACGTGCAGCTGCTGATATGGCAGTAGAGGTCATTGTTCAAAAGCCTGAGATCTTTGATGAGGCCTACCAAATATGTATGGCACAGGAGGGACAAAAGGCTTTGCGGGCAGCCAGGGTTGTACAATTGATCGCAGAGCAGCATCCTGAAATTCTACAACCTTATTTTTCTGACCTCGTTCACCGATTGCCGGATCTGACCCACAGCAGCGTTAAACGTTGCATGACCAAGGTGCTGACTTTTTATGATGTTACCGAAGATGAGGAAATACATGGGATCATCATAGATGCATGTTTTAAGCGGATGAACGATTTTGGGGAAGAGATAGCTACCAGGGCATATGCTACCAGAGTGTTGCAGCGTTTTACGAAGATCTATCCTGAGATAACAGGCGAACTGATTGCTGCGCTACAATTACTCATCGACAACTCTAAAGAAACCCTGAGCAGGTATTCACAAAATATATTGAAAGAATTATATCGCGATGCCGCACCTTAGGCGAATGTCTGCAGCTCATGCAGCTTCTTGTATATCCCGTCCAGTTTGATCAACTCATCATGGCTGCCTCTTTCAGCGATCTCACCTTTATTCAGTACGATGATCTCATCAGCGAACTTGATGGTCGACAGCCTGTGTGCGATTACGATGGAAGTACGGTTGCTCATGACCTTGGCCAGGGCATCCTGTACCAGCCTTTCTGATTCCGTGTCCAGGGCAGATGTTGCTTCATCAAGGATGAGAATAGGTGGGTTGCGGAGCACTGCACGTGCGATGCTGATCCGCTGTCGCTGTCCACCCGACAGCTTTGTGCCTCGGTCACCGATATTGGTCTGGTAAGCATCCGGCATCTTACTGATGAACTCATGTGCATTGGCAACCTTAGCAGCTTCTATCACATCTTCCTCACTCACATTATGCATGCCAAAGGCGATATTGTTAAATACCGTATCGTTGAAAAGGATAGACTCCTGTGTTACGATGCCCATCAGGCCACGCACAGCGTCGATCCTGTAATCTTTCAGGTTGACACCATCGATAAAGATCCCTCCTTCAACCGTATCGTAAAATCGCGGTAGCAGGTCGACCATGGTAGACTTTCCGCCTCCCGACTGCCCGACCAGGGCGATGATCTTTCCTTTTTCAATAGTGAGATCAATATTTTTCAGGACATCATCTTCTTCATAGCGGAAGCTAACATCTTTATACTCAATATCCGCTGTAAATTCGCTGATGTTGTGTGCATCGGCTTTCTCTTCGATCACCTCTTCTGCATCCAGTATCTCGAAGATCCTGTCGGCAGATGCCAGGCCTTTCTGCATACTGTAGTAGCCGGTAGCAAATGTTTTGGCGGGGGGGATGATCTGTGAAAATATCAGCATGTACGTGATGAATATCTCTCCGCTGATGGGTGAGTTGTCGCCGATCACGAGCCGTCCTCCAAACCAGAGTACGAGTATGATCACCATGGAAGAAAGAAACTCACTCATGGGTGATGAGAGGTCGCGCCGGCGGTAGATGCTAAGAATGATCTTCGCATAATCCTTGTTCTGGTCAACAAACTTGCGGTCCATAAAGTTGATGGCATTGAAAGCTTTTATGATCCTGAGGCCGCCAATAGATTCTTCGATGGTGGCCAGTAAGCCGGCAAGCCTGCTCTGTCCCACTTTTGATTGCCTGCGAAGGGTCCGGCCTATCCTTCCGATCAGGTAGCCGGTGACCGGCAATACGATGATCACAAATAAGGTCAGGCTGGGGCTCATGCTGAGTAGAAATATAAAGTATGCGATGATGGTGATCGGATCGCGGATGATCATGTCGAGGTAATTCATGATGGAGTATTCCACCTCCTGGACATCTGTGGTGACCCTGGCCATGATATCACCTTTCTTCCTGCTATGATAAAAGGAAAGAGGCAGTACGAGGATCTTGTTAAAAACCTGATCACGGATATCTTTCACAGAGCCTACCCTTACTTTGGCCATAAAGAACAAAGACATAAACCTGCCGAGATTACGGAGAAAGAATGTTGCCAGCAGTACCAGGCATATCGTCATGAGTGCTTTCATCGGACCTTGTGTCTGGATGATATCACTCAGGGTATAATTCATATACTCAATCAGGGCATCGGAGCTGAATGACAGCTCAGGCTTATCCTGTACCAGCTCAGTCTTACCAAACAGCAGGCTGAGAAAAGGTGCCAGCAGAGCAAAAGTGAATAGTGAAAAGATAATGGTAAACAGGTTGAAAAAGATATTCAGGGCCGCATAGACCCAATATGGCTTTATGTAACTTAAAACTCTCCCGTATCTTTTCATAATGCTTATAATATCTAAATATATACTTTACAATCTACACTTTACAATCTACATTATACACTATACAATCTACCCAATGCCTACAGCCCAACGCCTATATCCCAACGCCCAGGTAATTGTGCGGTGTGATCTGTTTTAATTCTTTTTTAAGCGCGTCCGCAACTTTCAGCTCATCAATGAAAGCATGAATGGCAGCCTTATCTATCTTTTCATTTTTGCGTGTCAGGTCTTTCAGCAGTTCGTAAGGATTTGGGAAATTCTCCCGCCTGAGGATGGTCTGAATGGCTTCTGCCACCACGGCCCAGTTGTCTTCCAGGTCGTTATGGATCTTTGCATTGTTCACTTCCATCTTGTTCATGCCTTTGATCAGTGATTTCAATGCGATCAGTGTATGGGCGACGGGCACACCAATATTACGTGATACCGTTGAGTCTGTGAGATCTCTTTGCAGCCTGGAGATGGGAAGGTCGCCGGCCAGGTGTGTGAATAGCGCATTGGCAACGCCCAGGTTGCCTTCCGAATTTTCAAAGTCTATGGGGTTAACTTTATGCGGCATGGCTGATGAGCCCACTTCACCTTCCTTGATCTTTTGTTTGAAATAGTCCATGGAGATATAGGTCCACATATCCCTGTTAAGATCAATGAGGATGGTATTGATCCTCTTCAGGTTGTCAAAAAATGCTGCCAGGTTATCATAATGCTCGATCTGCGTGGTTGTCTGTAGCCTGTTAAGACCCAGTGTGTTGTTAACAAAATTATTTCCAAAGGCGACCCAGTCTGTTTCGGGATAAGCAACATGATGGGCATTAAAATTCCCTGTGGCCCCGCCAAACTTGGCTGAGAAAGGGATGGTGCTTAAGTGGTCGATCTGTGTTTGCAGGCGTTCAGCAAAAACAGCGATCTCTTTACCCAGACGGGTAGGGGAGGCCGGCTGCCCATGAGTGCGTGCAAGCAGGGGGATGTCTTTCCATTCTTCTGCCCTTGCAAGGATTTTTTTATGTACTTCTTTCAGTTGTGGCAGTAACACATCTTTAAATGCCAGTTGTGTGGCGTATGGAACTGATGTATTATTGATATCCTGCGAGGTGAGGCCAAAATGAATGAACTCACGGTATTCTTTAAGTCCCAGCTTATCGAATTTCTTCTTTACATAATACTCAACAGCTTTCACATCATGATTGGTGATCTTTTCGATCTCTTTCACCTCGTTTGCATCCTTAAAGGAAAAGTCACGGCTGATGCCTCTGATGTCTTCATACTTGCTTTTGTCAAAGTCTTTCAGGCCTGGCAGAGGTATTTCACACAGGGCGATGAAGTATTCCACTTCTACAAACACCCTGTAATTGATAAAAGCAGCCTCAGAAAAATAATAGGCTAATGATTCGGTTTGCTTGTGATAACGGCCGTCCACAGGCGAAACGGCACTTACAACTGAAAGATCCATAATGTTAAGGTTTTGATCATTCAAAAATAGGAAAAAAGGACAAATTTAACTATTTCATGTTTAAATGGTTTCACGGTTAAATGCTTAATTGGTTTCCTGGTTACATGATAATTCGTGGAAATCCGTCTAATCTGTGTTATCCGTGTTCTATTTGGGCGGTAGGCGGTAGGCGGTAGGCAGTATGCAGTAGGCTGTAGGCTGTAGGCCGGAAATC
>JBDLIJ010000062.1:0-14464 GCA_039714935.1 Bacteroidota bacterium
ATCCACTGCCATATGAAATTTCATCAGCCTTATCCGTAACTTCCAAGGTCAGCATAGCAGTTTCTCCTGGCTTCACAAAAGAAGTGATATCGCAGTCCCATCTCGTAAATCCACCTGAATGATCCGTCACATAGTTGCCATTTATCCATACCCTGGCATAGCTATACACACCGTCAAACTGGAGGATTACGGTTTTCTCATTAAAATCTCCCGGAATGGGGATCTTCTTTTTGTACACAAAAGGAATATCGTGTTTTATTGGGAATCCTTGCATCATACATTCTCCGGGCACCAGTATATCCTTCCATTCATCATTCAGGTCTTCCAGCTCCCAGAATTTTTCGCCAGGACGAATATTTACTTTCCATATCCCGTTCAGATCAATAAGGGGATCAGAAACACCTTTAACAAAATCATTTGATTGGTCATTTTGTTTGCAACTGGTAATCAGCAAAGCGGACAAGCATATAAATATTACTCTTTTCATGTTTTTGTGTATACCAGACTATCAGCGGCGGCTATGCCGTATTGTCTTTTTTGGTTTCCTAAAATTACAAAAATATCTTACCGCCTCAGCACGAATATTTGCAGGTTCATTCTGCTCGTCTTGTGCACAAGGATACAGTGTTTTATTGATCATTCATTTAAAAACAATAAAATTAAATCAACTATGTAATTCTTACAAAAGTGAATCATGAAAAAGCGCTTACTAAATGATTGATAAAAGTGTGAAGAAGTATGATCATCCACCCCACCCAACACCCAACACTCAACACTCAACACTTTTTTTTGTATTTTTAATGCCGCAAATAATATGAATTATGGCCCTGATCAATTCTGTCATATCATGGTTAATAAAAAAGCGCTTTCACCAGATCGAGCTTTTTATGAAATACCCGGATGAGGTACAAAGTGAGTGGTTTAAGAAGCTGATCAACACTGCCAAAGATACCGAATGGGGACTTAGGTATGATTACAAGTCTATCAATACATATGATGATTTTCGCAATCGTGTTCCTATCAATGATTACGACTCCATAAAAGGGGATATTGATCTCCTGATGAAAGGAAAACAGAATATTATATGGCCCACAGATATCCGCTTGTTTGCAAAATCAGCAGGAACAACAAGTGATAAGAGCAAATACATTCCTGTAAGTCCGGAATCACTTGAAGAATGCCATTTTAAGGCGGGCAAGGACATGCTTTCGCTATATTGTCAAAACTTTCCTGCCAACCTGATGTTTGATGGTCGCGGCCTGGCGATGGGAGGCAGCCATACCATCAGGGAAGTGAATAATGAAGAGTTTTATATAGGCGATCTTTCTGCCCTCATCATAGAGAAACTGCCAAACTGGGCAGAATTCATACGGGTGCCCAAACGCAAGCTTGCCCTTATGGATGAATGGGAAGAGAAAATTGAAAAGATGGCGCATGCCACCATCCCGCATAATGTTACCAACCTTTCCGGTGTGCCGTCATGGACGCTATTGCTGCTCAACAGGATTCTTGATATAACGGGAAAAGACAACATTCTTGAAGTTTGGCCAAATCTTGAAGTTTTCTTTCACGGAGGGGTGAATTTTGCACCGTATCAACACCAGTTTGAGAGCCTGGTTCCTTCGTCAACAATGCATTACAATAATGTTTATAATGCTTCTGAGGGGTTCTTCGGCCTACAGGAAGGAAAAAGGGATGATCTGTTGCTGATGCTCGACTATGGTATATTCTATGAGTTTATCCCGATTTCTGAAATTGACCGGGAGCAACCAAAGGCCATTCCTCTTTCAGAGGTAGAAAAAAACGTTAACTATGCCATGGTCATCACCACAAATGCCGGTCTGTGGCGTTACCTCATCGGCGACACGGTAAAGTTTACTTCCATTGAACCGTACAGGATCAAGATCACCGGACGAACAAAAAGTTTCATCAATGCATTTGGCGAAGAGCTCATCGTCGACAACGCAGAAAAAGCCCTTGAGGTAGCAAGCAGAAAATGCAATGCCATCATTTTGGAATATACCGCAGCTCCGATATACCTTGAAGGAAAAGAAAATGCAGCCCATGAATGGCTTATCGAGTTCAGCCAGGAGCCGACTAACCTGGAATTTTTTACCGAAACACTCGACAATGCGTTGAAATCGCTCAACTCCGACTATGAGGCAAAGCGATACCACGACATGATCCTTCGTAAACCGATTGTACGAAAACTGCCTCAAAAGACGTTTTATAAATGGATGAAAAAACGCGGTAAGCTGGGAGGACAAAATAAAGTACCCAGACTGGCTAATGACCGCAGCTTTGTTGATGACATCCTGAAAATGATTGAATGAATATCAAAATAAAATATAAAGCATGGATGATCCTTTTGGGTCTGTCCATCATGTTTATTGGATCCGGTGACGCTTATCATAAAACCAATGAGCTTAACCTGAGCGGAGATCTCATTAGAAGCGATGAGCTCGGGAATGTATTTCTGATTAAAGACAATCAACTAACAAAATTCAACCCCTCCGGAGAAAAGACACACACCTACAGCAACTTACAATACGGCGACATATCTTTCATCGACACCCACGATCCTTTTAAGATCCTGATTTATTACCAGGCTTTCGGACGCATTGAATTTTTGGATCATACCCTCAGCCTGGCCTCCAGCAGCATTGACCTCAGCCGACTTTATGCGATACCACCTACCCTGGTTTGCGCTTCCTATCAGGGGGCATTCTGGGTATATGACCCCATAAATTTTGAGCTGATAAGGATAAATCAATCCCTGGAAGTCAATGAACGATCAGGCAACCTGCAGCAGGTAACGGGATATAACCTAAACCCTGACTATCTTCTTGAACGAGACAATTACCTTTATCTGAATGACCCGATGACCGGCATCCTGATCTTTGATAAGTACGGTACTTTTTATAAGGTAATTCCGGTACCAGGGCTGCATTCATTCCAGGTTTTCAATAACCGGATCATTTATATTACAGAAGATGGCATAAATATGTATAATACAAAGCTGAATGAACTCAGTTCAACAGCCTTGCCGTGGGAAGGTGCCAGATCTGTTTCTGTCTGTCTGAGCCTCTCACCTCAAAGGCTATATATGTTAGGAGAAGAAAAGCTGTTCTTCTATGAGATTAAGTAGGCGGTGGTCTGTTGAATGAATATTGATTATATCCTATTGATTATTTAAGATTGATAATGAGGGAATTCGAGTGATTCTAAACAAATCACTTTTCATTACAAATCTTTACCAGGAATTAATCAATAGGATATCATCATTCAAAAAAACTACCTGACATTCCCATAAAAGCCATCCAATCATTCAAGTTTTTTTTTAATTTAGTCGAAAAATAATAAATATGCATATAGCCATTGCAGGAAATATCGGATCCGGGAAGACAACGCTGACTAGTTTGCTCGCCAAACATTATGCCTGGGAGGCACATTATGAAGATGTTGAGACCAATCCTTATCTGCACAGTTTTTATGAAGACATGCAGCGATGGTCGTTTAATCTGCAGATATATTTCCTGAATAGCCGGTTCAGGCAAATCGTTGAAATACGAAAAAGTGGCAAAACCGTTATCCAGGATCGCACCATCTATGAAGATGCATATATCTTCGCCCCGAACCTGCATCACATGAACCTCATGTCGACCCGTGATTTTGAAAATTACAGCGCATTGTTCGAACTGATGAGTTCATTTATACAGGCCCCCGACCTGCTTATTTACCTGAAATCATCTGTGCCAAACCTGGTTAATCAGATCCAGAAACGTGGCAGAGAATATGAAGAATCCATCCGTATCGACTACCTTAAAAGCTTAAATGAACGATATGAGACCTGGATCTCAAAATATAAACTCGGAAAATTACTCATCATTAACGTTGATGAAATTGATTTCTCCGAAAACGCAAAAGACCTTGGCACTGTGATCGAAAAGATCCAGGCGGAAATACATGGGTTGTTTTAAGTATTTAGAGTATTTAGAGTATTTAGAGTACTTAGAGTATTTAAAGTTGGGGCTATAAGCTAGCACATAATTCAAAATTCAAAACTCAAAACTCAAAACTTAAAACTTAAAACTTAAAACTTAAATTGTGAAGTTCATCGGTGTTATACCAGCTCGTTACGGATCTACACGATTCCCGGGCAAGCCACTCGCGCTGATCAATGGTAAGTCCATGATCATGCATGTGTATGAACAGGCCACAAACGCTTCCTGCCTTTCAGATGTAGTGGTGGCAACTGATGATAAACGTATCTACCAGCATGTATCTGAAAATGGCGGTAAAGTTCTGATGACTTCAGAGCAGCATCCCAGTGGCACTGATCGTGTTTTTGAAGCGGCATCCCTGTTGATTAAAGATAAAAATCATTTGAATGATTATGTGATCATCAACATACAGGGAGATGAACCCTTCATTGATCCGTCTGCTATAAACACATTGTCAGAGTGTTTCAAAGACCCCGGGGTAAACATTGCTACTTTGATAAAAAAAATCAATACCAGGGAGGAACTTTTAGATAAAAATGTCGTTAAAGTGATCACCGGGAAAAGCAAGCGGGCGCTGTATTTCAGCCGTTCCCCCCTGCCCTTCATCAGAGGTGCGGAGCTATCCGACTGGCTATCAGAATATTCATTTTTCAAGCACATAGGAATATATGCTTACAAGGGTGAAACCCTCAAAAAGATAGCAGGCCTGGATCCCTCACCACTCGAGCGGGCCGAAGGACTGGAACAACTGCGCTGGCTTGACAATGGTTATGCCATTTATGCAGAAGTCACTGACTATGAGAGCATCTCCATCGACACACCCGATGATTTATTAAAAATTACTAACAAAGATTGAAATTCTGAATACCATATAGTAATTTAGCATTTTGGTATTGTATAAGTATGACAGGCATAGACAGATATATAAGTGAGCTTTTATTCGATCATGATTGTGTGATCCTTCCGGGTTTTGGCGGGTTCCTCACCAACTACTCCGGAGCAAGAATCCACCCTATCAAACACAGTTTTCATCCACCTGCCAGAACAATTGTGTTTAATGCCAACCTGAGTACCAATGATGGGCTACTCATAGAATATGTCTCCAGGGTAATCAACATTTCTTACCAGGAAGCTTCCGGCATGGTGAATGACTATGCAAGCAGCTGCATACGGGATCTTGAAGCTGGTAACACCATACATTTTACAAATATTGGCACATGCAGGATGGGCAGGGAGAAAAACATCATCTTTGATCCCGACCACAGCAGTAATTATCTTGCAGATGCATTTGGCCTGCCTTCTTTTGTTTCTCCTGCCATAAAAAGGGAGAGCGTTCGTGAGCGCCTTGAAAAACAGCTCACGCCACATCCCGTTCCGCCAAGTGAGAAAAAGAAAAGAAACCTCAGGCCGGCACTTGGATGGGCAGCAGGAATCAGCATTCCCATAGCAGCAGCTTTGCTGCTTTATATGTATAGTCCTCGTATTGTGGATGATCTTGGTCGCTCATATGCAAGCTTTGTTCCGACAGTAAAATTTACTTCCGGCGAGAGCAGGCTGCCAGCCTCTGCAGGCAGTGATGCCAGGTTTGAAAATTTCAGGCTTATGCCTGAAGAAACACCAAAAGAAAATGCTGTGGTGCCTGAGCAATTACCCCAACCAAAACCAGAAGCAGTAACTGTTAATACGCTAAAGAAATATCAGATTGTTGTCGGTGCTTTCTCGAGAGAAGCCAATGCAAAAAAATATGTTTATAAGTTGCAGACAAAAAGCTATGATGCCTCAATCATAGGAAATAGCTCAACAGGCCTGATCAGGGTAAGCATTAATGGCTCTGATTCCAAACGTGATGCAATCCAATTACTGGAGCAGGTTCGCAGTGATGAGAATCCTTCTGCCTGGCTGCTGCGCATCAAATAATCAATCCCCGTGAGTAAGAATAAGATAAGCCGGTTTGAGGAGAACCTCACATTCAGTCATATGTTTCAGCGTAGCTTTGAACAGCTTTCAGATGGGTTTCACCTGACAGGGAAATGGCATGATGAATACTTTAATAACCAGAATCCGATCATCGTCGAGCTGGGATGTGGAAAGGGAGAATATACCATTGGCCTGGCCCAAAGGAATCCTGATAAAAACTATATTGGCGTCGACATCAAAGGTTCCAGAATGTGGGTGGGATGCAAAAGAGTACAGGAACTCGGGCTCAAGAATGTAGCATTCATCCGTGCACGCATTAATCTTATAGAGCGATTTTTTGACAAAAACGAAGTCAGTGAGATTTGGCTGACATTTTCCGACCCCCATTTGCGTGGGGCCCATTCCAGGAAACGCCTCAGCTCGCCACAGTTCCTTCGGCGATACAGTAAATTCCTGAAAGATGACAACATCATCCACCTCAAGACAGATGACCCCACATTATTTCAATTTACCCTGGATGTCATTGAAGAAGGCGGGCATGAAATCGGTATTGTCAGTCGTGATGTATATGGGGAGGGCGCCCCACCGGAGGTGATGGAAATTCAGACTTTTTATGAGCAGATGTGGATTGAAGAAGGACGCACTATACAGTATTTGAATTTCAAAATGAATAAGCATGGATGAGCCCACCTTCTTCGAAAAAGTGTATGAAGTCGCCTGCCTTATCCCCCATGGCCGCATAACATCCTATGGTGCCATTGCCGAATACCTTGGCAGCAAGGGATCGGCCCGCATGGTGGGCTGGGCCATGAATGCCTCTCATTCAGCAAAAGAAAACGTGCCGGCCCACCGGGTCGTAAACAGAAAAGGCATGCTCACAGGGAAACACCACTTTGGGAGCCCCACCATCATGCAACAACTGCTCGAAAGCGAAGGCGTAAAAGTAGAGGACGATCAGGTCATCGATTTTGATCATTTGTTTTGGGAACCACTGAAAGAGCTGTAGGGATGCCATCCCTGCAATCCCAGGCATTCATCACTGCGAACAGCAATTTTTTATGATAATAATAAATAGAACTGCATTAGGGATGGCATCCCGGGGTATTTCTTGAATACTGAATTCTGATTCCTGATTTCTTTTTTATTATTATTTTTGCAGCCCAATTAAATACAAATTATGTCATATACAAAAGAAAATATACTGGAAGCCCTCAAGGGCGTGCTATATTTCCCAAAACACGATAATGTTGCAGACCTCAACATGATCAGGGATATTAAGGTAGAAGGCAAGAAGGTTAGCTTTGCAATCTTCTTCCCCGAACGGGATGAGCAGAACGAAAACATTGTCAGGCAATCATGCATCAGCGCTGTTATCAACAATGTAGATACAGAAGCTGAATTGGATGTTGAGATCCGTTTCCCTTCTAATCCACTGGAAAAGATCAAATATATTATTGCTGTTGCTTCGGGCAAGGGCGGCGTAGGCAAATCAACTGTTTCTGCCAACCTGGCCATAGCGCTGGCAAAGCAGGGATTCCGCACAGGCATCCTGGACGCAGACATTTACGGACCATCTATCCCATTGATGTTTGATGTGGTAGATGCTAAGCCCATGGTAAAAAATGAAAATGGTCAGCAGTGGATCATTCCGGTCGAGAAATATGGTGTTAAGGTGCTGTCGATAGGATTTTTTGTTGACCCCTCACAGGCCTTAATATGGCGTGGCCCTATGGCATCCAACAGCCTGAAACAGTTGCTCAATGAAACTGATTGGGGTACACTTGATTTTCTGGTGATCGACCTGCCTCCCGGAACCGGAGATATACAGCTTACATTGGCCCAGGATTTCAAGATAGACGGAATTGCAGTGGTCACCACCCCACAGGAAGTGGCGCTGGCTGATGCCAGAAAAGCACTCAGTATGTTTAATACTGATAACATCAGGATACCCGTTCTCGGCCTGGTAGAAAACATGTCATACTTCACACCGGCAGAGCTACCTGACAATAAATATTATATCTTTGGCCGCGAGGGTGGTAAAAAGCTTGCCGAAAAATCAGGCGTCCCCCTCTTAGGTGAAATTCCATTGGTACAGAGCATCTGTGATTCAGGCGACAAAGGATCGCCAATTGCCCTGGATGACACATCTCCGGAAGCTGAAGCATTTATGCAACTGGCAAAAAATGCCAGTGCTGTCATTGAAAAATTGAATTCATAAAAAAATTAAAAAACAACATAATGAGCCAAACTGATAAAGAAGCAACCAAGCAAAAGGTGTTAAACGTGCTTGAGCAGGTACGTCCTTACCTGCAAAGTGATGGTGGTGATATTGAATTTGTAGAGCTTACTGACGATATGACCGTTAATGTTAAGCTTACCGGAGCATGCGGCACATGTCCATACAGCATCATGACCCTTAAAAATGGTGTTGAGACTGCTGTGATCAAAGCTATTCCGGAGATTAAATCCGTCGAATCCGTATAAAGGGTCCGTACCTAAGAAAGATAACGCGCCACAATCGGCATCCTTCTTCCCATTCCAAATGCTTTGGAAGAGATCCGAAGGATGGGTGGTGTCTGGTATCTCTTATATTCGCTGATATTAACAAGCTTCAGTATCCTGTCAACAGTCGCTTTTTCAAAACCCATGTCCACGAGTTCCCTGGGCCCCTTGTGCTTTTCAATATATTGATAAAGGATCTCATCCAGTATCTCGTATTCCGGTAATGAGTCAGTATCTTTCTGATCGGGGCGCAATTCAGCTGAGGGAGGCTTGGTAATGCTATTTTCAGGGATTACTTCCCCATCTTTATTTATGTACCTGGCAAGCCTAAAGACTTCAGTTTTATATACGTCACCCAATACCGATAATCCACCGTTCATATCACCGTAAAGTGTGCTGTATCCCACGGCAGCTTCACTTTTATTAGAGGTATTCAGCAGAATATGCCCGAATTTGTTTGACATCGCCATCAGGATCACGCCCCGCAAACGGGCCTGCATATTTTCTTCGGCAATATTAAAGGGAAGATCTCCGAATATAGGCTTCATCGTTTTATCCATATTATCAAAAGCCTCTTCAATGCTGATGATATCGTAAGGAGAACCAAGATTGTTGGCCAGTTCGAGGGCGTCATTCACCGAATGTTCAGACGAAAAGGCCGAGGGCAACAGCACGCCTTTTACATTTTCGGTGCCAAGAGCCCTGGCAGCCAAAGCCATGGTCACAGCAGAGTCAATCCCTCCTGAAAGGCCAAGTATGGCCTGGTGGAATCCCAGCTTATCAAAATAGTTCCTGATGCCCATTACCAGGGCGTCGTGGATAAGTGCCGTCTTATCACTGCTCATCCCTGTTGCCTTTGCCCCTTCAGCCTTCTTTGCCGACACCACTGCCTCCAGTTCATATATCTGCAGGTCTTCTTCAAAATACTTTAACTCGTCCATTATGAAACCATCAGGAGATGCCACCAGTGAGCCGCCGTCAAAAAGCAGTTCAGTCTGGGCACCCACATGGTTCACATAAAAAAGTGGCAGATCATATTTCCTGACATTTGCCAGCATAACATCTTTTCGCACCATAGCCTGCTCATAATGAAATGGTGATGCCGCAATATTGATCATCATGTCGGGCGCTTGCTTCATCAGCTCATCCATGGGGCTGATAGTATAAAGAGGGTCTTCGCCTACATCCCAGATATCTTCGCAGATGGTCAGGGCAATACGCTTTCCTTTGTATTTTATTACCTCAAAAGCACGGAAGGGCTCGAAATAGCGATATTCATCAAAGATGTCGTAGTTGGGCAACAAAGACTTATGTGCCGCTGCCTGCACCTTTCCGTCAGCCAGGAAAAGCGCTGAATTATGCAGATCCTTGCCCTTGATCTCTTCTCTGCGTGTAGGCGAGCCAATGATAGCCGCAATATCATGACAGTGTGATGCCACTTCATCAACAGAGCGCAGGCATCTTTCAATAAAATCATCAAATTCAAGAAAATCGCGGGGCGGGTAACCACATACTGCCAGCTCAGCAAAAACCACCAGGTCGGCCCCTGCCGTTTTAGCCTCTTTTAGCTTATCAATGATCTTTGAAGCGTTGCTCTCAAAGTTCCCGATGTGGTAATTAATCTGTGCAAGTGCTATTTTCACACTGTAAAGTTAAAAAACGATTCCAACTTCCAGGGAAAGAAAACTTGAGGTGGCCTTATTATTCAAAGTGGGTTCTACTGTATTTTTCCCTTTTAGTATATCCATAAAGCCATTGTTATAGATGAGGGCCGCTATTAAATTTGTCGAACCACCCAGTGAGAACTCGACGCCGGCGCCCAGAATAAGCGACTCACGAATAAATGAAATATCTTCGTAGATATCCACCTTCTCCTCATTTACCAATAAGGATCCTGAGCTAAACTCATCATCAGCTTTTGCATCAATCAAAAAGCTCGACCCCAATCCGATCTGTCCAAAGAACCTGTAATTATTAATGTCATTGGTTCTCATTTTCAGGGTAACAGGTATTTGAATATATTTTAACTTATATTTTCTTTTCAGTATTCCAGGTGCGGTGGTATCCCCGTCAATCACCATGCGATGGTCCATTTCCAACCCACCATGCAGAAAAACCACATCAAATCCTGTTGCAACGCTATAGTTATCCATAAGCACAAAGTCAGCAATGAATCCCCAGTTTAACCCAGATTTTAAACCTGTAGATTCATATCCTTTAGTATCAGGTTTTAGCCATCCGAAATTTGGTCCAACCTTAAATCCGAATACAAAAGGCTTCTGTTGGCTGAACGCATTGGAGCTGCTAAAGATCAGGATCAGTATCAGGGTGAATAGTTGTTTTCTCATAATATTAAAGCTTAGCCGATGGTTAATTTATGCTTAAAGATATGATCATTCGAAAGTTTTATCAGTCTCAGGGCATACAAGTTGTTAAAACCAATATGTTAATAATTAATCAGGGCAACAGAATTTAAGGCAGTGCTTGTCGTTATATTTGTGTTTATCAGATTCTCTTGGGCTACTAATAAGCAACACTACATTTATGAAAAGAGTAATTTCATTTTCTGCATTTATCTTTCTTGCCGGCATCACCTTTGCCCAGTTTACCGTGGGCCCAAAAGTCGGATTCACCATGAGTAAGCTCGTAACAAATCTGGAGGATGTTACGGAAGAGGTGAAAACCGGTTTTCAATTCGGCGCTTTTGCCCGTTTCGGTGATAAGATCTATGTTCAACCTGAGCTAATGTACGTTGCCAAAGGAGGTATCATCAAGGAAGACCTTACAAATTATAAAGTACACCTCAGCACGATTCAAATCCCGGCACTTGTTGGCTACAATCTACTAAACCTGGGTGTAGCGAACATCCACCTTGTAGGTGGCCCCGCCATTTCATTTATAACAAACAAGGAAGTGACCCTGAGCGGCACGGCGCTGGGAGATGCCGTGAAAGACAAGAATATTAAGAACGGCATCTGGTCTCTCCATATGGGTGCAGGTATTGATGTGATGATGTTTACCCTCGACATCCGCTATGAAATGGGCTTGAATAACATGTGGGACCCACTGGATGGCGCTGTCTATGACATGAAAAATAATCTCTGGAATATCAGTTTGGGTTGGAAGATACTGTAATTTGTCTCCATCTCAAAATAAACAAACCATAATTACGTAATATAAAGGTCAGCGTTTTTCGCTGGCCTTTATTATTTTTGCACTATGAAAAGGATATTGTATTTTTCCCTTATTATAACATTCAGCCTGCTGGCATGCCGGAGCGGTTCAGGCAGGTTAAACATTGACATTTCCAGGATTCCTGATCCCGGTCTGGAGATAAAAAGATATGGCAAGGACCTCTTTGAGATGGATCCGCAAAATATCGGACAGGAATTGCCGGAACTGGCATTGCAATATCCGGTCTTTTTGGGTGCACTGCCCCTTGACACGCTCAGTTACATACAGATATATGATTTTGTCACAGATCCATTCCTGGGTGAGATCGCCATGGCCTGTGCTGAAAATTATCCTGACCTCAAAAATATCGAGGAGCAGCTGAATTCCGCCTGGAGACATTACCTGTATTATTACCCTGATGCTGTCTCTCCTGAAGCATACAGCTATATTTCAGGGCTCGACTTTGAATATCCTGTGCAGATGCATGATGGCATCCTGCTCATCTCTCTCGACATGTATCTTGGGAAAGACTACGAGCCCTATGGCATGTCAAGGATACCTCAATATCGTACCAAAAGGGCAACAAGAGATTATCTTGTCAGAGACATCATGCTGGAGCTTGCCGGCAATCTGCCTACAGCTTACAAAGCTGAAAATATTTTGCTTGACCAGATGATTGAAAAGGGGAAAATGTTGTATTTCCTGGATGCCACCATGCCCGGGCTCCATGACACGGTTAAGATCAGCTATACTGCCCCACAGCTAGACTGGTGCCAGGCCAATGAGCGCAATCTCTGGGCTTTCATCATTGAAAATGAATTGCTGTTCTCTTCCGACTATGAAAAAACCCATAAGCTGATCATCGATGCTCCCTTCACATCCTTTTTCCCGGATGGATCACCAGGACGTACAGGCTGGTGGACAGGCTGGCAGATCGTAAGAAGCTTCATGGATAACAATTCCACTGTGGGTATCCCGCAGTTGATGCAAGAGCTTAGCCCCAGGCAGATACTGGATAACTCCTCTTATAATCCATAAAAGAGGCTTTAGGCAGGAGGCTGCCAGGCGATTTAAAAATCAACATCACAAACCCTTCATTCACAGCCAACTCAACACCCAACACCCAACACTCAACACTAATAAGGGTGTGACATTTTTCGATTTTGGGTATTAATAAGTAGAACCCATTAAATCGATACGATGTTAGTTAAAACTTTTGGAAGCACCCTTGTTGGCATCAATGCCATTATCATCACCGTTGAGGTGATCGTGGATCAGGGTGTTAACTTTTTTCTTGTCGGCCTGCCCGATAGTGCCGTTAAGGAAAGCCATCAGCGCATAGAGGCAGCACTGAAATACATAGGATTTAAGATCCCTGGGAAAAAGATTGTGATCAACATGGCCCCTGCCGATATCAGAAAGGAAGGGTCGTCTTATGATCTCACCCTGGCAGTGGGCATCCTTGCTGCTTCAGAGCAGATCGAAGCCACTAATATAGAAAACTTTGTGATCATGGGGGAGCTATCCCTCGACGGAGGCTTGCAGACTATTAAAGGAGCATTGCCCATAGCCATCGAGGCTAAGCGCAAAGGTTTTAAGGGGATCATCCTCCCCAGGCAGAATGCCCTTGAAGCAGCTATTGTTGACGGCATTGATGTATATGGTGTTGAGAATATTCTGGAGGTGATCCGTTTCTTCAAAGGAGAGGAGAAATTGACACCAACAATCATAAACACCCGAGATGAATTCTTTTCCCGCCTTGCTGAATATGAGTTCGACTTCGCAGATGTGAAAGGGCAGCAAAATATTAAGCGTGCCCTGGAGATCGCTGCTGCCGGTGGACATAATGTTATTCTTATCGGCCCTCCGGGCTCAGGGAAGACGATGCTGGCCAAGCGCCTGCCCTCCATCCTTCCGCCACTGAACCTTCATGAAGCACTGGAAACAACGAAAATACACTCTGTGGCGGGTAAGATGAAGGTGAGCACTTCACTGATATCCGTAAGGCCTTTCCGCTCTCCCCACCATACTATCAGCGATGCCGGACTTGTTGGCGGCGGCACCTTCCCGCAGCCGGGAGAGATCTCCCTCGCTCATAACGGAGTCTTATTCCTTGATGAGCTGCCGGAATTTAAACGGACGGTGCTGGAGGTGATGCGGCAGCCCATGGAGGAAAGAATGGTGACCATCTCCAGGGCCAGGCAAACGGTAGAATTCCCTGCCGGTTTTATGCTGATAGCAGCCATGAACCCATGCCCCTGCGGCTATTATAACCACCCAACGCAGGAATGTGTCTGTCAACCCGGCACGGTGCCCAAATACCTGAGCAGAATATCCGGGCCGCTCATGGACCGCATCGACATCCATATTGAGGTTGTACCGGTACCCTTCAGCGAATTATCAGAAATGAAGGAAGGTGAACAAAGCCATACTGTACGTGAAAGGGTGATTGGGGCACGAAAGATACAGGAAGAACGGTTCAAGGCTGAGCAGACGATCCATTGCAATGCCCAGATGTCGCCACGCCTGCAGAAAAAGCTCTGTAATCCCGGGCCACAGGGACAGGTATTGCTTAAAGGTGCCATGGAGAAGCTCAATCTATCCGCCAGAGCCTATGATAGGATTCTCAAGGTAGCGCGCACCATCGCCGACCTCGACGGGAAGGAAAAGATATTGACGGAACACCTTGCTGAGGCAATTAACTATCGCAGCCTTGACAGGGAAAACTGGGGAAAGTAGAATGCAGAAACCAAAAATGGAAAATGGAAAAAGTAAAAGGGACAAAGGACAAGGACCATATCTCATTGTCCCTGTGACATTGTCCGTGTTACATTTTTCCTTTAAAACATTCTGCGCATTTTCGGTTG
>JBDLIJ010000063.1:0-14101 GCA_039714935.1 Bacteroidota bacterium
GTAGCCGACAGGGCGGTGGTGAGGGCCTTGAAGTGGCTTACATCACCCTTGTCGCCTTTTTTATCATATTTTCCTGCGACAACTCTGATGGAGTGCCACAGCTTTGTGACATTGAGAAATTTTAAACGAATAATAAAATAAAGCCCTGTTGGAACCAGCATGGCCAGCACAGCATAAACACCTACATAGTTGTTGTAAGTTTGGATAACATCGTCTACTGATTGAAGGATGGGATGCATATAATTCAACTTAAGAGCAGCTAAAATAAAAAATCCTGATAAGTCGTAAATGTAATTCTTCGTATATTTACTGTAAATAATCATTCTAAATAATTCGGTTTGGGTGTAGTGTTATTGAATATTTCCTTTGATTTTGAGTACCTGCCATTGTTGATAGTGGTTGCTATTGCCTGGTTGGTTCCCATGTTTTTGTCAGTTTTACACATTAAGCGTATACCGGCTGTGATTGTTGAGATTATTGCCGGATTCCTTATCGGCAGATACCTGCTGTTTCAAAGCAGTAGCGAGAGCATGGAAATACTGGAATTTCTGGCACTTACAGGTTTTATATTCCTGATGTTCCTGAGTGGGCTTGAAATAGATACTGACCAGATTGTTGCTTCATTTCCCAGAAGAAAGCTGAGCATTCCCAGATTTCTGAAGAACCCTCTTCTCGTGGGGCTGGTATTTTTTATATTGACATTGGGTATTTCTTATATTGGATCAGTTACATTGTCGACCGTGGTTACGATCCCGAATGTCTGGTATTTCTCATTGATCATGGTTACCACATCGGTAGGGATTATTTTCCCGGTTTTAAAGAGCAGGAGTGAAACCAATGGGCATTTTGGGCAAATGCTGATCATGGCTGCAGCCGTAGCAGATATTCTAAGTATTCTCCTGTTTACCTTCACAGCATTTATCATAAGTAAAGGGTTTCAGCCTGAATTGTTATTGGTGCTGGCTTTATTTGTCCTTGTTTATATTTTTTATGTACTTGGCAGGAAGCTTGAGGCAACGATTTTCCGCCGGATCACCTTTCAGCTTTCACATGCGGCATCACAGATCAGTATCAGGGGCACACTTCTGCTGCTTCTTGTCTTTGTGGTGCTTGCCCAGGTCATGGGTGAAGAAGTCATACTGCTCGGTGCATTCCTGAGCGGCTTATTGCTATCATTTTTTCTGCACAAGGAGCGTTCTTTGTTGTTGATTAAGCTTGATGGCATGGGGTTCGGCTTTTTTATTCCGGTATTTTTTATCATGGTTGGGGTAAAGTTTAATCCTCAACATTTTAGTGAGTTTGATAATTCTCTCATCCCGTTCCTGCTCTTATTACTGGTATTTCTTTATCTTGTTAAGATCGCACCCTCCTTTTTATGGGTCAGGCTCTTTGGTAGAAGAAGAGCGATTGCAGGGGGATTTCTGATGTCATCCCGCCTCAGTTTGATCATCGCTGCCTCCACGATTGGCCTTGGCCTGGGAGCCATCACCGAAGGCATTAATGCAAGCTTTGTTCTGATGGCCGTCATTACATGCCTGGTTTCTCCTATGGTATATAACAACCTGAATCCTATTGATAAGAAAAAAGGTCGAAAAGTAGTGATTGTCGGAGGTAGCAGCACCGGTGTTCTGCTGGCCAGGCGATTAAATGTTCACGGACGCGCAACCGTAATTGTTGAGAAAGATGAAAGCCGGTGTAAGGAAATAAAGCAAAAGGGTATATCTGCTATGAAGGGGGAAGGAACCGACGCCCGTGTTTTTCGGGAATTAGGATTGCGTGCATCTGACTATATCGTTGTGCATACAGGCAACGATGAGGATAATATCAGGATATGTGATATGATCCGCAAAGAGTTTCGCCATGAGAACCTTATTTCCAAGTCTACTGAAACAAAGGTTGAACTAGCACTTAAACGTCATAACGTAGAAATCCTCGATGTGAGGAGAACCCTTGCTGCCACTATTGAGAACCTGATCCTGCGCCCGGGGACTTATCATGCCCTGGTTGATACATTTGAAAGCTTCAATGTGGAGGAAATACTGGTTACAAGTATACAGATTGATGGCATGCAGGTTAAGGATTTTCATTTTCATCAGGATAGTACCCTCATCCTTGTTCAGCGAGGTACAGACAAATTTATCCCACATGGGGAGTCATATTTTAAAAGAGGGGATATTTTAATAGTATTCGGGACTGAGGTAGCCCTGGAGGAAACCAGAAAACGTTGCTCAGGGTAATTCAGACATGATTATTGATTTCATCTTCGCAATCTGGTCAGGGGTGCCAAGCACAAAAAGCTTTGAGCCTTTTGCTACTTTAAGTTCAGGCGAAGGATTAAGGATAAATTCACCGTCGGGCGTTTTAAACCCTATGATGTTGGCACCGGTCTTTTTACGGATTCCTATTTCATTTATCGAATGATCAAGTACTTTGGGAGGCAGGTCACTGCATATGATCTCTTCCAGATTAGTAGGCGCCTCTCCGTGCACTGAAAGCTTATCAAGGAATTCCATGATATCAGGCTTGGCAATAAGGGTTGCCATATGTGCTCCTCCTACCCGTTCAGGCATCACTACATTGTTAACTCCGGCAACTTTTAGCTTCTTCTCTGAACTTTCATTCGATGCCCTGCTGATGATGATAATGTCTTTGTTTAAGGAACGAGCCGTAAGGGTCACAAAAAGGTTGTCGGCATCATTTGGCAGTGTCGTTACCAGTGCTTTGGCAGTTTTGATATTTGCTTTTTCCAAAACATCATCATTGGTGGCATCACCTTCTACAAACCTGTAATCTTCATTCAGGTGGTGCATAATATTGTCATGGTCACTTTCAACGATAACGAAAGGATGCTTGTGGGCATTAAGTTCGTGTGCAGCTTGTTCTCCGTTTCGTCCATAGCCGCAGATAATGATATGATTGTCCATTTTTCTAACTTTTGATTTATTTCTCCCTCCTACAAAGAACCCTGCCAGCTGTCCCTCAACGAAGTACGTTGTGATCAAAGAAATAGCATATGCATAGGTTCCGAAACTGGATAGGATAAGGAGTATAGTGAAGATCTTGCCGGCAATACTGAGATTATGGATCTCGCCAAAACCAACAGTGGAGATCGTGATCACTGTCATATAGAAAGAGTTAATAAAATTATCGCCCTCGATAATCATGTAACCACTCACACCAACGATCATGATTATGAAAAGAATAGTTATTGCCGTTAAGATCTTTCTTTTTCCGGAATGTTCCAAATGTCGTAAATTATGTTCCCAAACAAAGATAAGAATAATAACGAAAGTGACTTATGCCTGCTGCTTCAGGATGTCGTGGCCAATGCTGCACTCAAGGCATAGTTTACGCTCACATTTTTTATTTTTCAATTGTAGCAAACCCTGCGATTCAAGTGCGTTTGCAGGTATAATCCCAATTGATTTCCATCTCCTGATCACGGCATTGTTTTCGGCAGGGAGTTTTTCAAGAAAGGAAACAGCTCTTTCACAAAGAGCAGGCTTGTTCATATATTCACCATAGAGGTGAAGCATTGGAATAATTGCATTAATGAGCAAGAGATGGATGCTCTGTGTCCCAAATTTTTTCTCAGAGGATTTACCTTTTTTCTCGAAAACATAATGCTCATCCCAATAGCTTGATGCTGTCACATCGAACAGCGAAACAAGTGATGGCAGATCTTCCTTTTCTATGATTGCCTGAAGTAAACTCTGGTTCATTTCATACAGCCTGGCCAGCTGGGCTATCCTGAGTGTAGGAAAGCCGGCGGGTCTGAGCCGCAAGAACTTCCATAGATAGCCTGGCATGGGAATGAGCTGATGCTTGGCAGAAAGGTAAGCATGTTCCTTTTTAAGTTTCCGGGTGTATGATTCTGTTATCCTTATGCTCAGCAGCCCCGACTGTCCGAACAGCAGCGCTTCAAGCCCCGGCAGGTCATGATGGTACTTCATCAGTATTCTTACAGGCATTGTTTTGGCCAGCATTTCAAATTGGCCGGTATTGATTTTAGATCCAAACTGTTTGGAGATCAGACGGTAGCAACATTCCTCCCAATCATTGCCACAGGCCTTAAGCTCTTCACTGACAGCTAATGCTTTTTCTCTGAGCCGCTCTACAGCAAGCGCATTCATGCGATTGATCACATTGATGTTTTCCACCTGGCCGATCATGTTCATACAGGGGACCCAATGCAGGTTGCCGTTGATATCCCGAAAACGTGATAGCAGCTCATGATCAAACTGGGTGGCAATACACAATGTTTGTATTTCACGCCCATCCTGGTCGATGGCAATTTTGTTATTTTCAGCCACCACATGAAGAATGACGTTATTATATGCCGGATCTTTGTCGTGACCGTGACTATACCAGTCGGATGCTTTATTATGAATCTCGATATTCCCTGCCCACATGGTATCTCCAAGCCTGATCCTGGCGAAAAGAAAGTCAGGCCCCGCATTGGTGTTGTGTGTGCCCGGATGGATAATCTGAATTTTTTCTCCCTGCGATGACCTGAGATCAGGTGATAATAATCTGTATTTCCACAAAAAGTGAAAAAATACTTCTGGTACATGTTTAAAACTCATTGTCTCTGAATATGCATCCCCCTATGTATTAATACCCTTTTTGCAAAAATGTCACACAAAAAATTGTCAATTCTGTATGTGGAATTTTTAAAGTGGTGATCGATATAAAATATAAAACAGTAAATTGAGGGTCAATCTAACATCAAAGCCAATCTTAAATCGAATATCAAATTGAAAATACAGAATCTCAAACACAGAATCTTATATCCCCCGCCTCGCCCCCCTTCAATATTTTTTTTAATTTCTCCCCGAAACACTTGCAATTGACTTTTAAATTCTTATTTTTGTATAAAATTAATGGCTTACAGAGGCTAGATGGAGCAGGCTAATGAATTAGTTTCCAGAATTAGTGAGCAGGTTTTGGAACTGCTTGGTCAGCACAGGTCTTTAAAGAGTGAATGCGCTGAGTTACAAGACAGTAATGTTGAGCTCATGCAGTCAATCGAAAGTCAAAAAAAAGAAATAGAAGAATTAAAAGAGCAGATTGTTAAACTTAAAATTGCAAAATCGTTAATAGATAAAGAAGGTTCAACAGAAGTAAATGTGAAGATAGAGAAACTATTGCGGGAAATTGATAAATGTGTGGGACTTTTAAATCAGTAGATAGGCCGTTTACGGCCATACGACCTAATGGATGAACTAGCAATATCAGTTATAATAGCAGACCGCCCATATAAGATGACGGTCAAAGTGGAGGAGGAAGAGGTCATACGAAAAGCTGCCAGGTTAATTAATGAAAAAATTAAAGAATATGCAAATACTTACGCTTTTAACGACAATCAGGACTTGCTCTCGATGGTGTCGCTGTGGTTTGCCACAAGCGGGTTAAAAGTAGAAGCAAAAACCGGTTCAGGTAATGATGACCTGATACACGGCTTGCAAAGCCTGGAAAAATTGCTTTCAGAAGAAATGTAGGGATAGTCCCCTGAAAATCGTTCTTTGATAAAACATAAAAATATACCCGCGTTAATTCATTTTGGTTTGTAAACTCAACATTACAATTATTAGGGTGTGCTCATAAGTTCTTAGAACAGGCCTCGGTTCGCTTCGGCGAAATTCCTTATGGTCGGGATCAGTGGAAGTTCGAATGACTTGGCCGTCCTATCCGTGTCTTTTGGGGTTTCATAACCCAGGATTAATTGCGGGTTTTTTTATTTCCGCATCGCATCACTGCTCTGATTAATTATTGTTTAATTAAAACTCTGAGAAGATGTTAGATATCGTGTACCTTGTTGTCTCGGGAGTTGCCGGATTAGTGCTAGGCGTATTTATTACTGCTACTCTGCTGAGAAAAACAGTAGAGAAGAAAAGTGATAGACTGCTTGTTGAAGCAAAAGATAAGGCTGAAGTATACAAAAAAGATAAAATACTGCAGGCAAAAGAAAAATTTCTTCAACTGAAAATAGAGCACGAAAAGGTAATCAATGAAAAGAATTCCAGGATACAGCAAAGTGAAAACAGACTAAAGCAAAAAGAATCAAATATTTCGCAGAAAGCTGAGGAGTATCAAAGAAAGCAAAAAGAACTTGATTCCATTCGGTCAAATCTGAGCAATCAACTTGAAATAGTTGCTAAAAAGCAAGAAGAACTTGGGAAATCACACAAGCAACAGGTTGAGCAACTGGAAGCTATTTCAGGGCTTTCCGCCGCAGAAGCAAAGAGTCAACTAAGCGAAGCTTTGGTTGAAGACGCTAAATCCGAAGCCCAGGTATATATTACCGAAGTTGTTGATGAAGCTAAGCTTACAGCCAATCAAAAAGCCAAGAAAATCGTTATTGAATCCATACAGCGAACAGCTGTCGAACATGCCATTGAAAATATGGTATCTGTATTCCACCTGGATAACGACGAGATCAAGGGCCGTATCATTGGCCGTGAGGGACGGAATATCCGTGCGCTTGAATCTCTTACCGGCATCGAGATCATCATTGATGACTCCCCTGAAGCGATCATCCTTTCGGGCTTTGACCCTGTTAGGAGGGAGATAGCCAGGCTGTCGCTGCATAAGCTCGTCACAGATGGCAGGATACACCCTGCCCGCATTGAGGAGGTGGTTTCCAAAACCAAAAAGCAGATAGAGCAGGAGATCGTCGAAACAGGTAAACGAACCGCAATCGACCTTGGCATCCATAATATGCACCATGAGCTGATCCGAATGGTGGGCAGGATGAAATATCGCTCATCATACGGGCAAAACCTACTGCAGCACTCCATTGAGGTGGCAAACCTATGTGCTACCATGGCCTCTGAACTAGGACTGAACCCTAAAACAGCCAAGAGGGCAGGCCTACTGCACGATATCGGGAAGGTGCCCGATACAGAACCCGAACTGCCACACGCAATCCTGGGAATGAGAGCAGCTGAGAAGTATAAGGAGAAAGCTGAAGTTTGTAATGCGATAGGATCCCATCACGATGAAGTTGAAATGGAATCCCTGATCGCACCTATTGTGCAGGTATGTGATGCTATATCAGGTGCAAGGCCCGGAGCAAGACGCGAAGTGGCCGAGGCATATATCCAGCGCCTGAACAAGCTTGAAGAACTTGCCCTGAACTATCCTGGGGTGGTGAAAACCTACGCCATTCAGGCTGGTCGCGAGCTACGTGTAATCGTTGGAGCAGAAAAGGTGAGTGACAATGACGCGAACCAGATCTCTTATGACCTGTCACGAAAAATCCAGGACGAAATGACCTATCCCGGACAAATAAAGATCACAGTGATCAGGGAAACACGAGCGATAAATTACGCTAAGTAGGGAGCACTGAACACTGAACACTGAACACTGAATAGGGAACACTGAACACTGAATAGTGAAGGACGATTTCGGAATTTCGAATCTCGGATATCAAACAGGTTTATTCCGGATCGCTTGCTGCCTGTTCCTCAAACTGCTTAATAAGCTCCTCAGGTGATTTTCCCAGGTTCTGGATGGAGATCTCCGCATCATCAGCAAACTCATTGTCAGGATAGGTCTCAAGGAACTCGGTATAAATAGCTTTTGCCTGATCAAGGTCGCCCAGGTAGTTTTCATAAACATATCCTTTCAGGAATAAACATTCAGGTAGTTTCCTGAACTCCGGGTATTCATTGATCACCCGGTCGTAAAGCTCGATAGACCGCTGTCCTTCACCGAGGTTTAAACAAAATTCCGCACCTTTAAACAGGTTCTCAACAGCCATACTGTCCTCAGGGTAGCTGTTGGCGAAATCAACATACTGATCGACCAGCACAAGGGCTTTTGACCTGTCAACAAAACCTTCTTCAGATGAAAATAATTCATCCTCCGCCGTCTTAATGCTGGCAGCATCTTTCTCAATAGCAGACGTACAGGCAGCGATCATCGCTACCATCATGAGCATTAATAATGAATTCTTGATTCCTTTCATTTTCGATTGCTTTAATTGTTCTTTACTTTTTTCTTTTTGATTTCCCGGGGAATATCATTTTATACTGAACATCAATATTACCTGTAGAAATATCCTTTAATTTTCTCTTTAACAGCACCTTTCTCAAAGGGCTTACCCTGTCAACAAATATCGTCCCCTCAATATGATCGTACTCGTGTTGTATGATCCTGGCCATCACACCATCATACGTCTCTTCTATCAGATTGAAATCCCTGTCATGGTATTCAATGGTGATCTTTGGTTTCCTTAAAATGTCTTCCCTTACCTGGGGCACGCTTAAGCAGCCTTCATTGAAACTCCACTCTTCTCCGCTTTCATCCAGGATGTATGGGTTGATAAAGACTTTTCTGAACTCTGCAACTTCAGGGTATTCTTCTGCATAAGGCGTAGCATCCACAATAAAAAGGCGAATGCTTTTATTCACCTGTGGAGCAGCAAGGCCAACACCTTCAGAAGAATACATAGTCTCAAACATATTTTCAATGAGTGTATCCAGCCCCTCATAATCAGCTTCAATCTCTTCTGCTACCTTTTTAAGAGTGGGATGCCCATATGCTACTATTGGTAAAATCATTTCTTTTCTCAGTTCAAATATTTAATGTGTCAAGGTATGATTGCAGTATGATTGCTGCACTTACTTTGTCTACCAGCGACTTATCTCTTCTTCCTTTTTTACTGATCCCTGATTCAAGTATCGCCTGTGAAGCCAGCATGGAGGTGAAACGTTCATCAACCCTTTCTATTGTTATATCAGGAAAGACTTTTCCAAGTTTTTTAATAAATGGTTTGATGTATTGTTCCGATTCCGAAGCTGTATTATCCATTTGCTTCGGCTCACCTATAACTATGCAATCAACATCTTCTTCCGCAATATATTTTATAAGAAAGTTCATCAGCTCATGTGTAGAAACCGTTGTTAACGGGCTGGCAATGATCCTGTCAGGATCAGTTACCGCAATGCCGGTACGCTTTCTTCCGTAATCTATGCCGATAATCCTTCCCATAGTAATATCTAGAATATTCCTGCAAATTTACTTTTTTTTATTCTTGAAAGCCAGATGTGGTCAAATCACTCGTGAAAATTACCTAATTTTGAATGGCACAAAACGAACATAATGCCTGATAACCTTCGAAAAAATATTGAAGCTGCATGGGATGATCGCAGCCTGTTGGAAAAGGAAGAATACCGAAAGGCTATTCATACAGTCATCAGAAACCTTGATGCCGGTAAACTCAGGGTGGCAGCACCTGAAGGGGATGAATGGCTCGTGAATGAATGGATAAAAAAAGCGGTAATACTGTATTTTCCTATCAGTGAGATGTCGGTTAGCCATGCCGGTCCAATGGAGTTTAATGACAAAATGGATCTGAAAAGAAATTATCGTGACCTGGGCGTCAGGGTAGTCCCTCATGCTGTTGCACGTTTTGGCGCTTTTATCGCAAAAGGCGTGGTGATGATGCCGTCATACGTGAACATAGGGGCATATGTGGGTGAGCATACTATGGTGGATACCTGGGCTACGGTAGGTTCCTGTGCTCAGATTGGAAAAAATGTACACCTGAGCGGTGGTGTCGGCATCGGCGGAGTATTGGAGCCTGTGCAGGCAGCACCGGTGATCATTGAGGACAATTGCTTTATCGGCTCCCGCTCCATTGTGGTTGAGGGAGTACGTGTAAGAAAGGAAGCTGTGCTGGGGGCAAACGTGGTCCTGACACAATCAACCAGGATCATTGATGTTTCTGGGGATGCTCCGGTAGAATATAAGGCTGAGGTCCCGGAACGCTCAGTGGTGATCCCCGGCAGTTACACTAAGAAGTTTAAGGCAGGGGAGTATCAGGTAGCA
This sequence comes from Bacteroidota bacterium, assembly GCA_039714935.1. Lineage (GTDB taxonomy): Bacteria > Bacteroidota > Bacteroidia > Bacteroidales > B18-G4 > B18-G4. The sequence continues at coordinate 9,838 of JBDLIJ010000063.1, forward strand.
TGCGCACTGATCGTGGGGCAAAGGAAAGAGTCGACCAGGCTGAAGACCTCATTGAATGAGGCACTGCGCGAATACGATGTCCAGGTATAAATAATCATATTGCCAAGCTCATTGAAAAAGATACTCATCATACAAACAGCATCCATAGGCGATGTAATCCTGGCAACACCATTGCTGGAAAGCCTGCATAAGCACTTTCCTGATGCAGTCATCGACCTCGTAGTTAAAAAAGGGACAGAAAGTTTGTTTGCCTCTCATCCATTCATGGGCAAGATGTATGTGTGGGATAAGTCTTCCCGCAAGCTTAAGAACCTATATGCCATCCTGAAGGAAGTACAATCCGAGCGCTACGACCTGGTGGTGAATGTGCAACGTTTTTTTCTCAGCGGAATGCTTACCGCCTTTTCCCGGGCTAAGCACACCAGCGGCTTTAATAAAAACCCCTTATCAATTTTTTTCTCCCACCGGACAAAGCATAAGATCCGCGAAGGCCTGATCCACGAAACCGAAAGAAACCTGGAGCTTGTCCGGCATCTTAATGTTGGGATAAGCACGAAGCCCCGTTTATATCCTTCTGCACAGGATGATGCCAAAACCTCTCAGTATAAGATGCATCAATATATTTGCGTTGCCCCTGCTTCATTATGGCATACCAAACAATTTCCTGTTGAAAAGTGGGTGGAATTCATCAGGGAACTTCCTCCTGAACTATATATTTATTTCCTGGGCTCTGCTTCTGATCATGAATTATGTGAAAGCATCATGCAACATTCAGGCCATCAGAACAGCCTGAACCTATCCGGAAAGCTCAAATTGCTGGAGACTACTTCTCTTTTGCGGGATGCACGCATGAATTTCGTGAATGACTCGGCACCTATGCACCTGGCCTCTTCAGTCAATGCTCCGGTATCAGCAATTTTCTGCTCTACCATCCCGGCATTTGGCTTTGGCCCGCTCTCTGATGATGCAGTTATCATTGAAGCAGATGAAAAGCTGGATTGCCGTCCCTGTGGCCTTCATGGCCTGGCAGCATGCCCTGAGAAGCATTTTAAATGCGCCACGGGAATTGAAACAAAAAAACTATTGGAACGCCTTAAATAAAATATACGGAAAAGTGAAAGAAGAAATTAGCAAAGCACTGGATTACCTCAAAGATGGAAAGATCATACTGTATCCTACCGATACTATTTGGGGGATTGGCTGTGATGCAACAGATCATCAGTCTGTTGACCGTATATACAGACTGAAGCAAAGAGTGGAGACAAAAAGCATGATCATCCTGCTTGATGATGCTGATAAGCTTCCCCTTTATGTGAAAGAGGTTCCCGGGATTACCATCGACCTGGTAAAAAGTGTTGACAGCCCTTTGACCGTCATATATCAGGGAGCCAAAGGCCTGGCGAAAAACGTGATCGCATCTGATGGCACCATCGCCATCAGGATCACCAGGGATGAGTTTTGTAAAGAGCTCATCCGGCAATTTGGCAAACCCATCGTCTCCACTTCCGCCAATGTGTCGGGCACCATCGACCCCGTGACCTTTTCACAGATCCCCAGGGTGATAAAAAACGGGGTGGATTATGCTGTTGACCATCACCGCGACAGAATTGTAAAAGCCAAGGCATCCCGCATTATCAAGCTGGAACCCAATGGCGAATTTACCGTAATACGGAAATAGAGATGTTCAGACTAGCAATGATCCAGTTTGCTCCCGTTCTGGGAGATGCTGAGAAGAATACAGCATTTGTTGAAGACCAGCTTGAGAAGCTCGGGGATCATGACCTGATCGTACTTCCCGAGCTTGCCTCTACAGGATATAATTTCAAGGATGCAGCCATGGCTGCATCACTTGCCCGGAAACCATCATCCAGCCCTTATGTTGAGATGCTGACGGCAGCAGCACGCGCAGGCAATCAATATATAGTTAGCGGTTTTAATGAAGATGCCGGAGATGAGATATATAATTCCTCACTGCTGATCGGTCCGAATGGCCTTATGGGAGTTTATCGAAAGATGCATCTTTTTATGAACGAAAAGAAATATTTTAGTCCGGGGGAGGGTGGACTAAAAGTGTTTGATACCGGCTTCTGCCGTCTTGGGATGCAGATATGTTTTGACTATCTTTTTCCGGAACCCTGGCGTATCCTTGCTGAAAAGCAGGCTGAAGTGATCATCCATCCCTCCAACCTGATCACTAACAATGCAATGAAAGCAATACCCGGTATAGCACTCATGAACAGGGTTTTTATTGCCACCGCTAATCGTACAGGCACCGAAGGTGAGCTCACATTCAATGGAAGTTCGATGCTCTTCAATCCCTCTGGCGATCTGATCATGAAAGCTTCTGCAGACAAAGCAGAGGTGCTCAGCTGTGAGATCGATCCCGTTCTTGCACATAATAAGATGATTACCTCCATGAACCACGTCTTTGATGATCGCAGGCCTGAGCAATATTCAGGAGATGATAATTAGTGCCTGCTTAACGTTTTTTAACACTTAAGCATGCGCGCCTTCCCGATGTGGCTTAAATTTTGATTAATTTTGAGCGTGTATAACAACAAACCTTAACTTAAATTATATGTCCGTAAGATTTTTCAGGTCAAGCCTGCCACTGATACTCGTCATAAGCCTTGCTGTTTTTGTTGCTAAGCCATCATCAGGCCAGAGCCAGGCTGTAAAGGAAAACATACAGAAACTGGTTGCCCTCTACCAGCTGATCGACTACGCATATGTCGACTCGGTGGAAGTGGAAGGCCTTGTCGACAATGCCATCATTGAAACGCTGAAGGAACTGGATCCGCATTCCTCATATATTCCCAAAAAAGAGATTGACAGGATGGAGGAGCCACTCAGGGGAAGCTTTGAAGGTATTGGTGTTACATTCCAGATCTTTAAAGACACCATCCTGGTGATCGCCCCTGTGCCGGGAGGCCCGTCTGAAAAACTGGGCATCATGGCAGGCGACAAGATCATAAAGATCAATGATACGTCCGCCTTTGGTGATAAAGTCAATAACCAGTATGTGATGGATCGCCTGCGCGGCAAAAAGGGGACTACCGTGGATGTCAGTATATTTCGAAAAGGACGTAATGACCTTATTGAATACACCATAGTAAGAGATAAGATACCCATAAACAGTATTGATGCCACCTTCATGACATCGCCCGAAACCGGATACATCAAGCTGAACCGTTTTTCGGCTACTTCCGTAGATGAGTTTAAGGAAGCAGTAGCTGAACTGGATGGGGAGGGGATGCAAAACCTTATCCTTGACCTGCGTGGAAACACGGGAGGATACCTGGGGAGTGCTGTCGACCTTGCTGACCAGTTTCTGCCCGGCGGCAATATGATCGTGTATACGGAAGGACTCAAAGCTCCGGAACAAAAATTCCTGGCAAAGGCAGGAGGGGTCTTTCTGGAAGGGAAGCTGGTGGTCCTGATCGATGAAGGATCAGCATCATCAAGTGAGATCGTCTCCGGTGCTATTCAGGATTGGGACCGCGGAGTGATCATAGGAAGGCGCTCTTTTGGTAAGGGCCTGGTGCAGCGCCCTTTCCCACTGCCTGACGGCTCGGTGATAAGACTGACCACATCAAGGTATCACACGCCCACGGGAAGAAACATTCAGAAACCCTACGAAAATGGGATTGAGGATTATTATATGGATGTTTATAACAGGATGAAACATGGTGAACTTGTGCATCCCGATAGCATCACATTTCCTGATTCACTCAAATATTATACTCCGTCCAAGCGTGTTGTATATGGAGGTGGAGGGATCATGCCGGATATCTTTATTCCCTGGGACTCCACGTGGATATCCGACTACTATACCGATTTAAGGAGAAAAGGTGTGCTGAATCAATTTACGGTGCAATATGTTGATAATCATCGTGAAGACATCCTGTATGCCTTTCCGGAAGTGAAGGATTATATCGCAGGATTTACCCTGGATGAAAATTTCATGAAAGAATTTATTTCCTTTGCGGAGGGGATGGACGTGGCTTTTGACGAACAAGGTTACAGCAAGTCGGAGGAGTGGCTGAAAACACAGATCAAGGCATGGATGGCACGGAATCTGTGGGATGCATCAGCCAGCTATGAAGTCTTTTCGGAAATAGACGAAGGCTTCCTGAAGGCCATGGAGGTGATGAATGATGAGGCTTTGTTTAGCGATTGGAAAATTCAATATTAAAAAGTTTTGAGTTTTGGGTTTTGGGTTGGTGTCTGAGAATTAGCACGTCTCCTGCGCCTCAAAACATCG
>JBDLIJ010000064.1:0-14088 GCA_039714935.1 Bacteroidota bacterium
TATTTGGAATCGATGAAGCCATGCCTGAATGGATACACTATTTGAGCGAGATCTATCCTAATCCTGCTAGAGAAGAAGCATACATGAATATTAATCTTAGTAAGACCTCCGGACTGGATATAAGTATCATCAGCATCGCTGGACAGGTAGTGCATCGAGAGCATATGGTTTTAAATAAAGGACCGAACCAGATAAAACTCGATCTGCACGATCATAATAATGGGGTATATTTTGTGAATATTGAATTTGAAGAAAGATATACCATAAAAAAGAAACTACTCTTGATGCAATAACTGATTTAGTTTTGACCTCACAGGTCCCCGACCTGTGAGGTCACTTATTTAGGATTTCTCATGTGAGAACATTGAGAAGTTTACCTTCCCATACTTCCGCTGCTGATCCAGCCTGGGATGTCCTTCAAAGACAGTGGCCTTTGAATGCTCCACGATCAGCCAGCCATCTTTATCCAAAAGGTCATTCTCAAATATCAGATCAGGGATGGTCTCTATGCCTTCCAGGTCATAGGGAGGGTCGGCGAAGATGATATCGAACTTCTTACCACTGCGTTTGAGGTAAGTAAACACATTTGCCCTGATCACATACAGCTTGTCAAGGTTAAGCTTTCGGGTGGTTTCTGTAATAAAATTTACACAGCGGGGGTTAAGCTCCACGCTATGCACTTCTGCAGCATCGCGTGATGCAAACTCATAAGATATGCTTCCGATGCCGGCAAAGAGGTCAAGCACCCTCAAGCCCTCAAAATCAAAGTAATTATGCAGGATGTTGAACAATGCCTCCTTCGCCATATCTGTGGTTGGCCTGACCGGCAGGCTGCCGGGTGCCGTAATCCTTCTCCCCTTATGTGCTCCGCCAATTATTCGCACAGGGAAGCGTTCAAAAGATTATAATAATACTGACCAGGTAATTGATCAAAGACGAAGCTATAGCGATAATCGTCATTGCGCTTCATAAAATCCACATTCCTCACGTACTTACGCACCAGATCTGACAGGGAAGAATGCCTGTCTACCTCACCCATCATCATCACCTCCACACTTTCAGGGTTCAGGCCAAGCTGCTCAACTACAAAGATGAGGTAATACATGTAGTCATCAGCCGTATTATACTGGAACGAGTTGAAGTATTCAAGCTTCTTTGCATTGATACGGAGTATGTCAACACCTGATTTACCGGTATTTACAAAAAGCATCTTATCATTCTCCAGGTTCATGGTTTTAATAAAAAGACTCTGGATCAAGGCTGTAGAATGATGAAATATCAGTGCGTCCGGAAAAAATTTATGAATCAGGTCGGTGATGGAAGCAGGTATATGATAGATCGCATAAGCGTGCAGGCTCTTTATGTGGTCGTGCATGAGCTCAGCAGCCTCATGCGGCCCACCTGCAACATTAAAATCAAATATCCTCGCCTTTTCACTTTCACTGAACAGGGCCTCAGGGACTAATGTTGATTTTCCCTGGTCGAGGATCAGCCGTATCCTGCTAAAATTACCAGGCAGCCATTGCAGCTCCCCTTCAAGGAGCTGAACAAGCTTTGACGTATCACTCACTTCCCGGTCGCCGGGCATAAAAATTTTTTTGCCGGGCTCGCTAAGATCAAAGGCTTCAATATGAAGGAACTTCCCGGTATTACTATCGAAAATACAGTATACAAATGCATCTGCACTCAGACGGATGGACAACTCATAATCAAAAGTCTTTTGCTTGTCTAATCCGGGATCAGAATAAGTATGTATTGCATTTAAGCTTCCAGCCATAAATAACGGCTAAGTGATTACTCCCAGTTACCGTCTGTGGATGGTTCCTGCATGGAGCCTACCTTCAGACCGGGATATTTATCAATATCTTTTCGGGCTTTTATCAGGTTAACGATCATCTGGTACTCCATTCCTACAAGGATACTTTTATAATGTGCAGAAGCCTCAAAGACATGGACTTTTAGTCCGCCTCTTTCTATCTCCCCCGCTTCGAGCTTATACATATCTCCTGATTGCGGGATATATGGTAATGAATCGAGGACGAAATGAGCTCTCCTGCCATAAAGAGAATCGACAACACTAATATACCCGATGGTATCATTGATTGTCTTGCTAAAGGTAGTATCATCCGGATCCGGCACCTTTTTTACAATGGGGATCTCACCCTCGCGGAGGAAGACAAGCAAGGTGTCAAAATCAGCAGCATACTTTTCATACATCTTTTTGTATATCTGCTGGCCGCTTCTGATATCTTTAAGGTCCTGAATAACCACTTCTTCTCTGCTATCCTTTTCGGCATTGAATACCAATGGTTTGTTTACACTCTGGTAAACGAAGTAGGCCAAAACAATAATGACAACAAGAAGGACGATCTGAATGATATTTCTTTTCATTTCATGAGGTTTTTGAACATAGGCAAAGTTAAAACTTTTTTTAAACCATGCGTTGATGGGTTCAATTATTTAATTTTTTAGTCATCAGAGGTTTGAAACTATGAATTACACACAAAATTTGCGCCACGAATTGGTTTAGGGACGCCATTGTTGTATTCCTATGTGCCGATCATCGCAAATAGCATGGCATTTATGAAAAAAATATACCACACTGCGTTAGGGATGGAATCCCGGGGAATTGACTTTCACTAAATAATTTAGTATCTTAAGGGGTTGAATATAAAACCCTACGTCATGCAAACATTCATCTTACTTACAAAATTAACGCCGGAGTTAACACAACGCATAAAAGACCGCTCTGCCATAGGCGGGAGCTGGCTTGAACTGGTCAAGCAGAAGTGTCCGGAGATAAAATTCATTGCCCACTATGCACTGCTCGGGCAGTATGATTTTCTTGATATCTACGAAGCTCCTGATGTAAATAGCGCCGCCAAAGTATCAATGATCAGCCAGGCAAACGGTGCTTTGCAAGCAGAAAGTCTGCCTGCCATTCCTTATAAGGATTTTCTGGAATTGGTAAAGGAGATATAGAAGATATCAGAGAATGATTGCAATAGGGATGGCATCCCGGAGATTAAGGAATGATTTCTTCGTAGCCCGGGATATCCTCCAAAAAACGGTAGCTATTTGCTTTATAATCCATTCTACAGCAATAGTGTTGCATCCCGTTTGTTACTACCAGGAAGGGCACCCTGAGCACTGAATTATACCTTGCGATCTGGTCAAAGGCATCCTGGCTGATCTTAACCTCAGGCGCTTTGCACTCAACAATCATCACAGGCTTTCCCTGCCTGTTGTGGATAACGATATCGGGCCTGCGGGTCATGGTATTCATCACCAGCTTCTTCTCCAGTATGATCAGGCCTGCAGGCACTGATTTCTGATCTCTCAGATAGCTGATAAAATTTTGACGCACCCATTCCTCAGGCGTCAGGACAACAAACTTTTTTCTTATTTCATCAAAAATACGCAGCTGCCCTTCGGTCTTTTTCAGACGGAATTCATAGGATGGCAAATTCAGTTCCTGCATAATACGGGCTTATTGATAATCATCCAAGGGACGCATGGAACGGTTCTGTATCAGGGAGCGTAACGGCCGGATGATGCGGGTAAGCAAACGTGTGTCCTGAGTGATGATCTCTGCCTTACCTCTCATCTTCTGATTGAAAGGAAGCTCAAGCTGATAATTAGTCTTTAAGCCATCAGGAAAGGAAACATCAACAGAATAGGTATTGTCAGCCGGCACAATAGAGATCTTCTCCACATAACCCGATACCACTCCAAACTCCATATAAGGATAGTTTTCAAAGCGTATATTTACTTTCTGGCCTACTTTCACTTTACCTGAGCGGTAAACAGGCATCGTGAGCTTGCCAATAATGTTTGAGGAGTCAGCCGGGACGATACTGACAATCTTTTCGCCTTCACTGATATTCTGATTTACGGTCCAGAACTTATTAAAGGTGGCACTACCATCAATAGGGGCAATGATCAGGTAATCCTGTGCCCATCGGTTGATGGAACCATTCAGCTTGTTAAAGCTTTTATGTACGGCAAGCCTTATATCGCTGCTCTCCTGCTCATATTTTAATTGCAGCTCCAGTACCTGGCTATTTAATTCATTTATTTTGATCTGCGTGTTGGCCAGGTCAGTACGGGCACCTTCATAAGCGTGCTGCTTTTGTAAAAGCTCGCTTTTTGCATTATCAAGTTGCGACTGTGAGATGGCGCTGCTGTCGTAGAGGGTCTCCCACCTTTCGTAGTCCTGGCTTTCCAGCATATAATCTTCTTCCAGCGTCTGCTTCTGAGTATACATGTAATTATAGGAGAGCCTGTAATCTTTGATCTGCTGATTCAAGGACTCTATTTTCTTGCTATAATAGTTGATCTCAACGAAATTTTTCAGATTCAGAAAGTCCTTCATGAATTCAGCATAATCATCCTGTACATCACCCAATTTCATATTATTTACGAAGTTGAATTCTGTGATGTTTGCAATAGCATTCCTTTCCATGATGGGCCTGAAGCGCCTCAATTCGTCCCTTAAAAGAAACACGTCAGCCGAGTTAGCAGGATTTTCTATCACAGCTATGCTGTCGCCCATCTTTACTTCCTGCTTGTCGGAAATAAAAAAGCTTTCAATCTTCCCTGAGGAACGTGCCATCACATCAGCGGGAGGCTGTGTTGTCAACACCTCCACATCGAGGTTGGGTACCACCTCAGGGTATCGAAAAAACCAGCTTCCTACCAGCAAGCCTACGATGATGGCAAAGAATAATGTAGTCCCCCATCGTATGATCCATGAAGGCACACTGCCCAGGATCTCCTGCACAGGCTCGCTGCGAAATTCTATGCTTTTTTTCCGGCTTTCTTTTGCCATGATTCTAATATTTGGGCCTAATTACCCAGTTCAAGCTGATTTTTCACCAGATTGTAATATGCTCCTTTAAGCTTCGTCAGTTCTTCATGTGTTCCCTTTTCAATCACTTCACCCTTATCCAGCACTATGATCTGATCGGCATTAGTGACTGTGCTCAAACGATGTGCCACTACCACTGCTGTCTTGCCTTCAAAAAATTCATTCAGCTTACGCATGATCACACGCTCATTATTTGCATCCAGGGCATTGGTTGCCTCATCAAAGAACAGGAATTCCGGGTTCTTATATACCGCACGTGCAATCAGTATACGTTGCTTCTGTCCCTGGCTCAGTCCAACACCCTCCTGCCCTATCTTCGTATTGTACGCCAGGGGAAGAGACTCAATAAAATCCTGGATGTTTGCAACATTAACGGCATGGAGAAGCTTTTCCTTGTCGACATATTCATCGCTCACTGCAATATTTTTAGCAATGGTATCAGAAAATATAAAGCCGTCCTGCATCACCGCGCCACACTGCTGCCGCCAGAACTTCCCATTTAAGTTCTTTATGTTCAGCTCCCCGACTTTCACTTCACCCTGCTCAGGCGGATAAAAGCCCAGCATTAATTTTACCAGGGTGGTCTTTCCGCTCCCGCTGGCACCAACGATGGCTGTAATTTTATTTTCAGGGATCTCAAAGCTGATATTTTTTAATACCGGATCTGAGTGTGGCCCTGAATAGCGAAAGCTCAGATCCCTCACATCAATACTTCTTTTTGCTGGCAGCGTAGTGACCTTGGGCTCGTCATACTTCTCCTCTTCCTCCTGCTGATGGATCTCACCCAGCCTTTCAAGGCTGATCTTGGCATCCTGTGCCGACCTGAAGAAGGTGATCATCTGGTCAATCGGGCTGTTCAGCTGACCGATGATGTATTGTACTGCCATCATCATACCAAGCGTCATCTGACCCTTTACAACTGCGTCAGCGGCGATAAATATGATAAGTATATTTTTTGTCTGGTTGAAGAACACAGCACCTGCCTGCTGATACTGGTTTAAAGCCAGGCCTTTGATGTTGACTTTAAACAGGCGGGCCTGTATCTTTTCCCAATCCCAGCGCTTTTGTCTTTCACAGTTATTCAATTTGATCTCCTGCATCCCTGTGATCAGCTGAATGAGATTACTCTGATTATCGGCCATCTGTGCGAAACGCTTATAGTCCACTTCACGGCGCTTCTTCATAAAAAGCAATACCCAGAGAATATACAATACGCTTCCGATCAGGAAGACCAGTAAGATCTTCAGGCTGTAAATGGCAAGCACCACCCCAAAGATGACCAGTGTAACCATTGAAAACAGGATATTCAGCGAGGAAACTGTCAGGAAATTCTCTATCCTGGTATGATCACCGATGCGCTGCATCAGGTCACCTATCATCTTGCTGTCGAAAAAGCCAAGAGGCAGTTTCATCAGCTTAATAAGAAAGTCTGAGATAAGCGAAATATTCACCCTGGTACTGATGTGCAATAAGATCCAGCTGCGAATAAATTCTACCGAGGCCTGGCTGATAAACAGCACCAGCTGTGCTATCAGGATCAGTGAGATAAATCCCAGGTCCTGATTTGAGATACCAACATCGACAATAGCCTGGGTGAGGAAAGGAAAGATAAGTTGCAACAAGGCGCCTAAAACCATTCCCAATATCAGTTGGGTGATAAACTTACCGTAGGGTTTCAGATATGAAAACAGGAAACGGAAAGTTTTCTTATCCCTGACCTCCCCTTCCTGATTATAAAAGTCGGGAGTAGGCTCCAGGATGAGGCATATGCCCTGGGGCTCACCATCTGTTTGTGTGCTGGCCCATTGTGTATTGAACTCATCCCTCGTGTATCTGATCATCCCATGAGCCGGGTCGGCCACATGTACATGTTTCTTAGTGATCTTATGGACAACGACAAAATGGTTTTGCTTCCAGTGCGCAATGCATGGCAGGGGCGTTTCTTTTGCAAGCTGTTCAAGGCCCAACCTCACCCCCATGGTCCGGAAACCTATCGACTCAGCAGCATCACTGGTACCCAGAAGTGATACCCCTTCACGTGTGATATTGCTGCGCTCGCGCAGTGTTTGCACACTATAGCCACGGCCATGGTACTTTGCGATCATCCGCAGACAGCTCGGACCGCAGTCCATCGCATCAAGTTGTTTATAGAAGGGAAACTTTGCCATTTATCAGTACTATAGTGTATTTTATACTAATATTTAGTCAAAATGTTACCTTCCTGCGGACTAATTATTCCATCATATGCATATTTTAGTACCTATGAGCTTTTATAAAAGCATTTCACAGCATTATGATCATATCTTTCTTTTCCCTCGCTAGCGCTGACTTATAATGCCTGAAAAGGAGATCATACAACACCATTTCATGTAAACGATTGTTATTCTGAAAAATACGATTCATTGACATATGGATAATACTCGAAAGCATTTCCTCAAGGGGGACTTCGATCTTTCTGTTTTTATAGAGCTCCAATATTGCACTGACATCCCCTGAATATTTCTTTGACCGATGCTGTATGATCTTATGTAAGCCTGAATCTGCCTGAGAATTATTTTCTCCCTCCAACAGATCCCTGATCCTGATTCTGTGAGTCCTGTATCGCTCTGATATCTGCCGGGCAAGATGTTTATTCTTATTAAATTCCTTTCCAAAGCCTCTGTTCAATTTAAGGAGAAGGTCTTTTCTCTGTATTGGAGAAAGCTTAAAATCATGTAATATCCTGTTCGCCGACAGCAGTGCAAAAAGCCAGCGTGAATGCTCATCTCCATGCATTTTATACCAGTGCATATAATTCATAAAAGCTTCACTGTCGGCACAGAAAAGCTTTTCTGCATATTTCATCGACAATTCCCCATAACGCTCCTTCTCAGGTTGATAGGAAGCGGCTTCTACCTTCCAGACCAGGCCATTCTCAACGTATTTATTTAATTGTTTCTTTAGCTGTGACATCACCGCTTGAGAATGAGACGCATCATTCAGCTTAATTCTAAAACGCAAATGGAAATCCGGATCGGCATAACGAATAAAGAACCAGTAATCGGCCATCTTTTTGGCCAGGAGCTCTTTTACCAGAGGATGCAGGACTTCAGGCAAGAGCTTATCGGCAGTATTGTAACCGGTGTAAATCCGCACATACAGCCAGTGGTCATCCGTTCGTATTATATCATGGGTTTTCATCTTTCTGTTGCTGGATTTTTGTGAAAAAAGAAAACACATTCATTCGCATAGGGACCATCTTCTCCCTTAACAATGTCCTGATCCGGCCGGAAAAGAAATTCATGCAATACAGCGAGCTTCAGGCCTTTGATCTCCTGCTGTAAAAGTCGAACGCAATTTAGATTACCAAGATCGATCCAGAGCTCATTATCACCTGCGGAAAGGACTACTTCGCGGGGGATATGATATTTTTTCCTCAGCTTATGTATTGTGGGCATCAGCTTATCCGACTCCTTTGTATCAGTTATCATCTTTATTTCCTTTTCAAACAGATTCCATCTTGCAGTATGAAGGATAAAGTTTTTATAAATAACCCTCGGCAGGTATATGCTTTCATTGGCAAACTCGCCCCACGAGAAACTAAGGTGCGGGCATATACCTTGTGTTTGTAGGTCACACAAGAAACGATATACCGGCAGAGAACCCATAGAAAAATTATGGGCATTGGAAAGCCTTGGCAGGATATATTTATTCAGCTTTTTTGACCTGAGCACGACCTTATTATGTCTGACAGATACCATCAGGTCATCAAGGGGAAGGCTAAAATCCTGATCAACTGCTGCCCTTGCCAGGTATGGGATCTCGTAGTCTCTCAGCACCGGGCGCATTAATATGTTTCCTGTACGTTGCTGCGGCAGGTGAACGATCTCGGCCAGGATCTCATCCCCCATCACCTCTTGCTCTATCCTCGTAATTTCCTGTATTGTGGTTCGCAGCCTGTCATCCAGATAACAAAATCTACCACTGAGGTTAGCCGCCCCGCTACCTCCTACCGAATTAAGTTGTATCAATGTTTTTCCAGGGTCATTGTCCCAGGCACCCAGGATTTTTACGAGGGCAGAAAAGCTAATGGGAAAAACATTCTTTGACTCAGGCATCACTTGAATGTCTGCATCCGTGATCTCAATAATATGTTCACCAGTGATCAATGCCTCATGTAATCTCCTGTTCAGCATCCGGTCAATATGTTCCAGCGAAATTTTCTGAACGGTACTCAATTCCCGGGGAATGATGAGTCCCTCAAGCAGAGAAGATGCGTTTGAAGAGTGAGAATCGGGCAGATATCCGGGGCCTGCCTCAGTATCCAGGGCCAGGTTCAACGGTACTTCGCGCATTTCATACCTCTTGGTAAAAGCTTCCCTGAAATCATCCAATAATGACCTCCGGTTAGTTCTTGAGAGCTTCATGAGCACAGGAAGCACATTATGCAGGTCGTCCTGAATCTCACGTGATAGGGTATTCGATGCAAACGTCATCTTCAGGTCAGCCTGTATCAAAGAGCCCTCCCTGAAGTTCAATCCGGACTCCCTGGCTGAATCAAGCATCACATTGTATGCTGCCATCCTGTCTGTCTCACAGTTACCATTCAATGTGTCACACTGCCTGTCGAGATCGTTCAACTGCAAGATCATACTATTACCGTTATTATGATGCCTGAATTGTCCAAGCAAGTCGTTCAGATAGGAAGATCCGCTCACGACAGGTTCCAGCGAACTTACCAACACCTGATTATCTATCAGTGCGCTCACATAGGCACTTGCTTCTTTAATATGCACGCCATTAACAGCAATTGCTTCAGATAAAAGCTTTGGCTCCGCACCTTGTTGGCTTGCATTTAATATTTCTTCCAGCTCATGGGTGACAGGAGTCTTTTGAAGCTGATATTTCCGGATGCCATGCTGATCTGTAAAATACTCTATAAACCTGTACTCATCCCCTATTTTCGCCAAACTTGTATTGGGGTATAGCTTCAGCTTTTCCCTGATTTTTTGATCACCGTTTAATCTCTCAGCTATGCTGCATAGATATTGCATATCCGGTCTTACATGCAAATGGTGCTGAGAGGGAGGTGAGATCTGTATATTGGTTTCATGGGAAAAGATCCCCGAAGAGATCCCTGCAAAAAGGCCGAAAGGCGTACACCGGGATGCCATACGGATCAGGTATTTCATCAATGTATTTCTGAGTTTATCAGGATCCCGGACCTGTTTCCTGTCTCCCTCAAACCATGAAGCTGCCAGCCTGTGAAGGTCTGGAGAAGCGAGAAACAGCGCTTCTGATAGCAAGGGGGATGTATAATATTCTCTGAGAAGCCCTTGGATATCATCAGTCTCAGAGATCTCTTTCAATACCTCTAATGGCAGGGAAGGGACCCTGAGCATATAGGCATCATGTACTTTATAATCATGTTTGGCTTTTCCTGCCTGCATAAAGCCTTATTTAATTGCAATAAATTTGATTTCGTTTATTCCATTATCTACTCCAGGAGCAGACTGCGCCCCCATGATGGCTCTGTATCACTGAGAAAAGACAAGAGCACCAGGCCAATGCCTGATGCGCCCTCCAGAAGCCCGCCTGTGGCTGTCCAGCCTCCATATTCGGGGTGATACCATGCTTTATAGCCTGCGATGCCATCTTCGTGCACAGCCATATTCAACAATACATCAAGCCAGTGCAAACCAGCTTCCATAAATACTTTTCTCTCCGACCTCTGGTATAAAAAGTTATAGATGAGTGCCAGTCCGGCTGCACCATGACAGATACCGGCATCATGCACTTTATTCTCCTGAAGATCTTTCCTGCCGGATGATTTGATCAAAATATCCATGCCTTCCATTGCATGCCCGCTGTTTGATTGTAGCTGCCCGGCCCTTAAGTATGCCATTCCTATTCCAAGGTCACCGTAGCACCAGGCCAGGCGACTGTAATGAGGTTCTTTCTCATTCTCAAGCGCCCATGAAGGAAAGATCGAAATATGCTTATCCTTTGCCAGTCTTTGTTTTTGCATGAATTTTAAACCCCCTTCGATCAGGCTCTCACAGCGTTCTTGCGCAATACCGGCATCCCTGATCCTGGATAATACGATGATGATGGAGGCCATCCCATGTGAGAGGCTCAGGTTTGTTCCTTTAAGGCCGGAGTCCGCATCCAGCACCGAATGCCATCGTATGCTGCCATCGGCATCTGCCTGTGCATGAGCATGCAGTTCTTTTACCAGCTCTTCCAGGTAGGAGCTGTACTTCCTGTTTTCAGTATCTCGCAAAAAGTAGAGCGCTATTCCAAGCGCGCCATGCAGATAATCATAACGCCCGTCCGCGATCTCCTTCATCATAAAATCATACAACACAGGATCGAGCTGATCGAATATACCTGATATGTCATAAGTAAGCAATCCTTTACTTTTCAGGTGGTCGATGATCCAGGCGATGCCTGCCAGGCCATCAGAAAATTTTGGGCCGGGAAAAAGACCGGCAGGCGGATTGAGTGCCTGGTCAAGCACCTCCGCCACCAGCCTATCAAAAAGGAGGTCTCCTGTCCAGTCTGCATAGTATGCGTAGAAACAAGCAAGTCCGGCTGCTCCACTCATCAATCCACCATTCTGCACTTCCATCCCCACAAGAGCTTCAGCAATCTCATGGACCTTCGCTTCAGCACGCTCGCTACACTTTTCTGAAAGAAAAACTTCCCACCCCATATCTATTAATACCCAAAATCGAAAAATGTCGCACTTTTTTTGAAAAAAGTTTTCAAAAAAATGTGGAATTAGTTGAATTGGTTGAGTTGGTTGAGTTGGTTGAATTGGTTGAATTGGTTGAGTTGGTTGAGTTGGTTGAATTGGGAAAGTAGGAAAGTAGGAAAGTAGCAACTTTCCACTAACTCAAAACTCAACATTCAACACTCAACACTTTTATTAGTATTTTTGCCTAAAGTTATTTCTATGAAAACAAAAGAAGAGATCGTTAAAAACTGGCTTCCGAGGTATACGGGAGAGAAGCTGGAAAACTTTGGTGAATATATTCTGCTTACCAATTTCAACAAATATGTTGAGATGTTCGCCGAATGGAATAATGTTGAGATAACTGGCAGGGACAAACCCATGCCATCTGCTACCGCACAAAATATCACCATCATCAATTTTGGGATAGGCAGCGCCAATGCGGCCACGATCATGGATCTTTTAAGCGCCATTGAGCCTAAGGCAGTGCTGTTTCTGGGTAAGTGCGGAGGGCTTAAAAAGAAAAACGAGGTGGGCGACCTCATCCTGCCCATAGCTGCCATACGCGGTGAAGGTACCTCCGATGATTATATTCATAAGTCGGTGCCTGCCCTGCCGGCCTTTAATCTGCAAAAGGCTGCATCAACCTCCATAAGGGACTATAAAAGGGATTACTGGACCGGCACCGTATACACCACCAACCGCAGGGTGTGGGAATACGACGAACACTTTAAAGATCACCTCCGCAAAACCAGAAGCATGGCCATCGATATGGAAACGGCAACCATTTTTATTGTGGGCTTCCAGAATGAGATCCCCTCCGGAGCACTGCTGCTGGTATCAGACCAGCCTATGATCTCCAGTGGCGTAAAAACCGAAAAAAGCGACACAGTGGTTACTGAGAGTTTTACCAAAGACCATCTGATGATCGGGATCAACTCCCTGAAGATGCTCCAAAATAAAGGGCTGACCGTTAAGCACCTCTATTTCGATTATAACGAAGACCTGGATGGCATATGAAATGTGAAGACATCCTGACCGACCTTAAGAACAAAATCTATAAGCCTGTGTACTTCTTACACGGGGAAGAAGAGTATTATATTGACCGCATCACCGATTTCATCACCCATAATGTGCTGGAAGAAGCCGACAAGGAGTTCAACCAGACCATACTGTATGGTAAGGATGTAAATGCCGGGACCATCATTGATACGGCCAAGCGCTACCCTATGATGTCGAATTATCAGGTAGTCATCGTCAGGGAAGCCCAGGTAATCAGGGATATAGATGAGCTGGCAAAATATGTTGATAATCCTGTAGACACGAGCATCCTGGTAATCTGCTATAAGCACAAAGCCTACGATGCACGTAAATCACTGGCAAAAGCAGCAAAGAAAAACGGTGTATTATTTAAGTCGGACAGACTTTATGATAATAAGATCCCATCATGGATCAATTCACAATTAAAGGTAGAAGGGTATTCCATCACCCCGGAAGCTGCCAGGCTGCTAACAGGAAGCCTGGGCACCGATCTCACCAAGATCAGGATGGAGCTGGATAAGCTGATCATTAACCTCAAAGCGGGAGCGGTGATCAATGAAGATATCATTGAACAAAACATAGGCATTAGTAAGGAATTTAATGTGTTTGAACTGCAAAATGCACTGGGAAGCGGTGATGTATATAAGGCAAACCTGATCGCAAGGCACTTTGCTGCAAACCCCAGAACAAACCCCTTTGTCCTTACCATCACGCTCCTTTACCAGTTTTTTACCAAAATATTAATATTCCATTCTCTGAAAGACAAGTCTAAAGACAATGCAGTAGCAGCAGAATTATCTGTCAACCCATTTTTTGTGAGAGATTACCGGAAGGCAGCAAAACAATTCAACCTGAGCAAAACTACCCGGGCTATAAGTTTGTTACGAGAATATGACCTGAAATCAAAAGGGCTGAACAATTCAAGCTCTACGCATGGTGAACTATTGAAAGAGCTGGTATTCAAGATCATGCATTGAGCAGAATCTTATTTTACTTTTTCTTTTCAATCCATTTGCGGGCATTCACAAAGGCTTCAATCCATGGTGATACTTCGTCGCCGGGCCTGTCTTCATCATAGTATGCCCATTGCCAGGGGAAGATGGCCCTTTCAAGGTGTGGCATCATGGCCAGGTGGCGTCCGTCGTTAGAACACAGCGCGGCAGCATTGAAGTCGGAGCCATTGGGGTTGCCCGGATAGCCATCATAGGTATATTTCACAGGGATGCTGTACTTATCGCGATAATAAGGAAAGCAAAAACGTCCTTCACCATGCGCCACCCATATGCCCAGCCTGGAGCCTGAAAGGCTTTTCAGCATAACAGAATCATTATCTTCAACATTCACATTGAGGAAGGCGGATTCAAATTTCCCGGATTTATTATGACGCATCCACGGCTTTTCAGGATGATCGGGGTAGACAAGTCCCAACTCCGTCATCAGCTGGCAGCCATTGCATATGCCA
>JBDLIJ010000065.1:0-13975 GCA_039714935.1 Bacteroidota bacterium
CAGCACGGGCGACATTTCTGCCGTTCAGGCCATAACCTACTATAACGATATGCTCCCTGACCTTTGCGATCAGGCTCTCCGGTCTGGGTATCAGGCCATATCTCAGGAAATCCGGCAGTGGCCATCTGTTCGTGCGGTCAGCAAAGCGTGTTGCCAGCCAGATAACAAAGGGCGTTGCTGCCATACTCAATACCGAGACGCTGAGGAACAACTGATAGTTTGAGTCAGAGATCAGCCCTTCAGTCACGCCGATACGGGAAAGAATAAAAGAAAACTCACCCACCTGGCTTAAGGTGAAGCCTACGATGATACTGGTGCGCAGAGGAAAACCCAGGATGAAAGCCGCCAGTCCGGCAACGAGTGCCTTAATACTTAATACTATAGTTGTAAATATCAATACTTCAACGGGATGGCTGAAAACATACTGCAGGTCGAGCAGCATCCCCACCGAAATAAAGAAAAAGCTGGTGAACACATCCAGAAAAGGCGTTACATCGCCTAATGCCTGCTGGCTGTATTCCGATTCAGAGATGAGCAAGCCTGCGATAAATGCTCCCAGTGCCAGCGACAATCCAAGACTGTATGTAAGAAAAGCAGCGGCAAAGGCGATGACGATGATACTCAGTAAGAACAATTCGCGGTTTTGCGTCCTGGCAAGCTGATGTAACGTGAAAGGAACGATGTATTTAGCGCCAAGAACAACGATCAGGGCGATGACGGCAAACTTGATGATGATCTCCCAATAAGACCCCATTGCTTCAGTATTTCCTGCCAGTATTGGCGTGAGCAGCATCATAGGAACAATAATAATGTCCTGGTAGATAAGCACCCCGAGTGATATTCGCCCATGCGGAGCATCAATCTCTCCATTGTCCTGTATAAGCTTTAAAATGATTGCTGTACTGCTCAATGCTACCAGAAATCCGATGAACACAGATTCATTTATTTCGTTTCCAAGGCGCAATGCTACCAGGGTGATCGCCCCAATCGTCATTAAAACCTGGAATGAGCCGCCAATGAGCAGGATCTTACCGATCTTAAGCAGGCTTTTCAATGAAAACTCAATTCCAATGGTAAACAGGAGCAGGATCACGCCAACCTCGGCCAGCACTTCAACATCATGCAGGTTGCTGATAAGGTTGAGGCCATGTGGTCCGGTGATGACACCGGTAATAAGGAACCCGATCACAGAAGGGATCTTCAGCCTGTGAAATACATAGATCACCACCACTGCAAGTGCCAGGATCAGCACCATATCTTTTAATAGCTGGAATTCCATTTACTTTCAGTCTTAGGTATTAAGTACCATGTAGTACTACCTTCTTCATTTACATCATTTTTATCCCACCTCAAACCATGGCTCAATAAGAATGGTCTTATCATCGAGCTCGTCTTTATGGCGAAATTCGTTGGTTTCGTTGTTGTAGATGTAGTCTTTAGCCCATTCCTGGTGATGCTGCTGCACCTCACTGATTGCATCTATGATAAGGTCCAGCTCTGCATTGGTCATGGTAGGGTGGAGGGAGATGCGTATCCATCCCGGCTTTAGTGAGAGGTCGCCATGGCTGATAAGGTCGGTGATATGTTTCGACTTTTCGTGTCCAACATCCAGCAGGAAATGCCCGTAGGTGCCGGCACAGGCACAACCGCCACGCACCTGTATGCCCCAGCGGTCGTTTAATAGTTTCACGATGAGGTTGAAGTGGATATTATCAATATACAATGAGATGATCCCGAGCCTTTCTTTTATGTTATCAGCTAAAATATGGAGGCCGGGGATATGCTGAAGTTTTTCAAATGCTATGTCCACAAGCTCATGTTCGCGCTTACGCATATTTGCGGTGCCGATATCTTCCTTGAGCTTAATGGATAATGCTGTCCTGATGGCCTGGAGAAATCCGGGTGTGCCCCCATCTTCACGGGCTTCAATGTCGTCTAAATACTTGTATTCTCCCCAGGGGTTGGTCCAGTCGACAGTGCCGCCACCCGGCTGGTCAGGTGTATGGTATTTATACAGGGCTTTGCAAAATATCAAGACTCCTGAGCTGCCGGGGCCGCCAAGGAATTTATGCGGTGAAAACATGATGGCATCCAGCTTTTCAAGTGGGTCTTCAGGGTGCATGTTGATATCAACATAGGGCGCAGAAGCGGCATAATCGACAAAGCAATATCCGCCATGCTCATGCATGACCTTTGCCATCTGATGGATGGGGGTTTCTATTCCTGTAACGTTGGAACAGGCTGTGAAGGCACCTATCTTGATGTCTCTGTCCTTATATTTCTCTAACTGTGCACGCAGCTCATCAAGGTCGATCAGCAAATCTTTATCGGGCTGCAACTGAACCACATCCGCACTGGTTTCAAACCATGAAGTGTGGTTGGAATGGTGTTCCATATGGGTGACGAAAACAACAGGTTTTTCTTTTTCCTGCAGACATTCAACGCCTGTAAGCCTGCCGCACTGCTTCAGGCCCAGGATACGCTGAAACTTAACCACTGCTGCAGTCATCCCAAAGCCTGTGGTGAGGATCACATCATCATTGCCGGCATGCACATGGTCTTTGATCACCTTGTGTGCATAATGGTATGCCTTGGTCATCAGTGTGCCGGTTTCGCTGGTTTCTGTATGCGTGTTTCCCACCCAGGGGCCAAAAGTATTTTTAATCCTGTCTTCAATGGGACCGTACAGCCTTCCGCTGGCAATCCAGTCTGCATACAATAGCGTTTGCATGCCATTGGGAGTTTGAAATTTTAACTCATTGCCAATGGTGTTTAACCGGTACTTGTTGAAATAGTCTTCCATGCGCTCAATTTTGCATCTGATAAATAAATCTCTTACTCAACGACAATGAACTTCGACATGGATATCGCCTGATCATTGCTGAATGTTGTACAAATATACATTCCGGGGATCAAAGATACTGTATTTATCGTATTTGGATTTTCCTTTTCCAGGTCAATACTTTGGCTGTAAAGACCTGAAATATGTTGTATGTGGAGCTTGTCAATCTTATCATCTTCTGTGCTGATATGTACTTCTCCAGAAGAAGGGTTGGGCCAGATCTTCAGTGCCGCAGTACTGCTTTTCGCAAGATGCTCAATCCCTACTGCCCCGACGGTGATAAAGGTGTCGGCCTGGTCAACCTGTGTCCATCCCAGGTAATACATGCGATAACTGATCATATAGGGGCCAGTGGACAATAGTCCCAGGCTGATGGTATCTGTGCGCTCACAATCACCGGTCGTAAAATTTGTGCTGTAAAAACCATCCAGACTGAATGCTCCACATGCATAGAATTTATTTACTGAATCAAGACTGCAATTAAGGAAGGGAAAGGTGGTATGGATGACCAGCAGAATTTCGTCGGCATTCGTCGGGTGCTCCGGGTAGACCTCAAAGCCACTGATCTCCTGTGCCTGTGACAGTGATGTGTTTAGTTGAATGAGTATAAAAAGGCCTGCAATCAGGCGGAAAAGGATGGATGTCTTCATGTTAATCAGATTTTGAGATACGGATAAGGGCAATCTCAATGTCTCCACCTTCGGGATAGATGCTTAGCCAGTTAATATCTTCACTAAACCACTTGTAAAGAGCACCAATCCGGACAATATAGTCTTTTACCGTTTCGCTGTCAGGTACCTGCAATACGACGCCTCCCATTTTGGTGTTATCCTGTCCGAAGTTCACAAGCATCTTAAATTCTCTATTGCTTAAGTTTTTTGCTTTTATGAGGATGTAGTTTTCCTTTCTTACACTCACAGGTAAGGAGGTAAATGGGAATTTATGTTCAGTGTTGTTGGGGATGATCAGCGCAAGCTTGTTCACATCCGTAATGGCATTGTCGTTGATGATCTTTGTAATGCGTGAGATCATCTTTCCCGGATATTCTTCATCAGGCATGACGGCAGCCGCCAGGCGATAGTTCTCAATGGCACCATCATAGATCTTACTGTTAAAATAATTGTCGGCATCAGCAACATATTTCTGGTAATCGATTTTTAAGATTTCCAATTCAGCCCTATACAGCTTTGTGACCTCATCCAGCCTGTCCCTGGCATATTGCTCATCCGGTTTAATGTCTACTGCCGTCTGATATGTGGATTTGGCACTGCGATAATTGCCAATGTTAAAATAGCTGTCGGCCTGGGCTATGGCAGCATTGTATGCCTTATCTCTTTCTTCCTTCAGTTCAGACAGCCTGGAGTTGATCTCCGCAATTTTCTCCCTGGGATATTCTTCTCCGGCTTTGGTTTCTGAAGCATTTTTATAAGCTTGCAGGGCTTCCAGATAAGCATGCTTGTTCATGAATTCATCTGCCTGGGAGATTTCCATGGCATATTTTTCATCCAGTGCCTTATTCCTGGCAATCTCTGCCATAATCTGATCAATCTCTGCTATTTTTTGCAGAGGGTATTCAGTATTATCAGTTTTTATCTGAATGGCTTCCGAATAACGTGCTTTTGCCTGCTCGTATTCGCCACGGTCAAATAATGCATCCGCATTTGTTATGGTGCCCTGGTATTCCTCTTCAATGGCTTCCTGGCGAGCTTGCTCAGCAAGAATTTCAACCAGTATGGCATCTATTTCATTGAGCTTTGCAGTTGTGTATGGGTCTGCAGGTTTTATTTCCAATGCCTTTTCGTAGGCCATTTTGGCTTCATTATATTCTTGCTTTGATAGTAGGGCGTCTGCATTTGTAATTGCTGCATCATAGGCTGCATCCAGCTCTTTCACCCGGGCCTGCTCATTAAAGATTTCATTTATTTCAGTGATCTTCTGCAGAGGATATTGCTCATTTTCCTTAAACCCAAGTGCTTTTTCAAATTCAGCTAAGGCTTGGGTATATTCATTATTGGTGAGATGATTTTCTCCACGTGTAATGGCTGTAGCGTATCCATCTTCTATACGGCGCTGTTCTTCAATGTTTGCAAGGATGTTGTTAATGGCCTCTATTCTCTCTGCGGGATATGTTTCTTCGGGTTTTAAGCTTGCTGCCCTCTGATAAGCATCACGGGCCTGCTCATATTGCTCTTCATTGAAGTGGTTCAGGGCGGTGTTTAATGCAATGTCGTATTGCTCATCAAGTGCTTCCAGGCGGTCCTGTTCGGCCACAATGGCATCTATTTCACTGATCTTTTCACGGGGGAGGCTTTCATCGGGTTTTATGTCTGCGGCTTCCATGTAGGCAGTCCTGGCCATGGTATAGTTTTTCTCATCCAGGAGTTGTTCTGCATTTGCAATTGCACTGGCATATGCTTCTTCAATAGATTGCAGCCTGGCCAGCTCAGCAAGGATCCCGTCAATCTCAGAGATTTTTTCTGAAGGATAGGATTCACCTGCCTTTATTTCACCGGCACGTGCATATTCGGCCTTCGCTTCCGCATATTGTTTAGTGCTGAAGTAATTATCCGCGGCTGTGATTGCCTCAGCATAGCTTGACTCTATCCCATTAAGCCTGGCCTGTTCTGCAAAAATAGCATCGATCTCTGTGATCTTATCAGCAGGGTATTGTTCTTCTGCCTTTAATTGACTTGCCTTTTCATATTCTGCCCTGGCCAGTGTATAATCTTCCTTGTTAAAATACTTATCAGCAGCTGCTATGGCGTCTGAGTAATCTTCATCCAGTACCCGTTGCGCTTCAATACCGGCAAGAACCCCGTCTATTTCAGTGGTTTTATCCTTTGGATAGCTTTCGGCAGGCTTTAAGCTCTGAGCAAGTACAAATTTCTCCCGTGCATGCTCATGATCACCCTGCGATAAAAATGCATCTGCCTCTGTGATGGCCCGGCTATAATCAGCCTCCAGCTGTGCCAGCATTTCTGCCTCTTCAGCTGCTTCGGCAAGGAGTGCATCTATCTCAGCAATTTTATTTACCGGATATGATTCATCTGTTTTGATGTCAATAGCATGCTGATAAGCTGTCCTTGCTTCTGCATAGTTTTTGTTATCAAAGAAATCGTCTGCAGTACTGATGGCCTGTGTGTAGGAGTTATCAATCGCTTCAAGCCTTGCCAGCTCAGCAAGGATTTCATCTATCTCCGCAATCTTTTCTTCGGGATAGGTTTCTTCTGCTTTTATCTCCCCGGCACGTGTAAATTCAGCTTTGGCTTCGGCATATTGTTTATTGATAAAATAGTTTTCGGCAGTAGCTATTGTTGCTGCGTAGTTTTCTTCAATGCTTTGCAACCTGGATTGCTCTTCCAGGATAGCATCGATCTCCGTAATTTTCGTTACGGGATATGGCTCCTCTGTTTTTAATTCTTTTGCAATTTCATATGCAGCCCTGGCCTGAGTATATTCAGCATTATTAAAGTGCTCATCTGCCTTTGTAATTGAATTTTCATATTGTTCATCCAGCGTCCGTTGTGCTTCAATACCGGCAAGTATACCGTGTATGGTTTCAATTTGCTGCTTTGGGTATTCTTCATTGCTAAAGATGTCTGCTGCCTTACGGTATTCAATTAAAGCCCCGTTATAATCTTTGTCAGCGAACAGCTGATCCGCATTTTTCAGCGCCAGGGTATACATCTCCTGCGCTGCCTTCAGGCGGGCCAGGATCTCATTAATTTCTGCGATTTTATCATCAGGGTACTGTTCTTCAGGTATCAGGTCATTGGCTGTGACATAGTCTACTTTGGCATCTTCCCACTCTCTGTTGGCAAAATGCTCATCCCCCCGTGCGATGGCTGCCAGGTACTCATCCCTTGTTGCCTTTACAAGTCCCAGGATCTCGTCGATCATCTTGATCTGGTCTTCGGGGTATGTCCTGTCGCTCAGTATCTCCTGTGCTTTGAGATATTGAATGCGTGCTTCCTCATAGTCTCCCGCCTGGAACAGCTTGTCGGCTCCCAGAATGATGCCCTCATATTGATCAAGCTTACTCTGAAGTTCGGCCAGTATCATGTCGATCTCTTCTATCCGTACCTTTGGGTATTGTTCAAAAGGCTGTATGTCTGCAGCTTTCCGGTATTCTCCTTTTGCCCTTGGGTAATCACCTTCAGCAAACAGCTTGTCGGCATGAGTGATCAGGTTGTTGTAGGCTTCTTCCTGCGCTCGCTGCAAGGCACGGATCTCGCTGATGCTCTCAATCCTTGATTTTGCGTGTTCACCATCGGGCCAGAAGCGCAAAGCCTCAGAATATGTCATCATGGCTGCCTCATAATCTTCCTGGTTGTACAGCTCATCTGCTTTGGCTATCGCCTCTTCATAAGCTGCTCTGTCTCTTTCCGTTTTTGCAGACAGGGCGACATTTATTTTGCTGATGATCTCTTTTGGGTATGATTCATCAGGAAGGACCGTGAGGGCCTGCTCATATTTTATTTTAGCTTCTGCAAACTGCTGATTTACATATAGCTCATCCGCTTCGCTGACAAATTTATTATAACTCTCATATAATCTCAGGAACTCGTTTAATTCACGGATGCTGATCTGGGGGAGTGCTTCCTCGGGTTTAAGCTCAGCTGCTTTCTGGTATGATAAGAGCTCATTTTCGTAGTCTTTCCTGGCGTGGTACATTTTTGCTTCGGAGATGGCTTTGTCGTAACCTGATTGCTGAGCCACCAACTCAGCAAGCTGTTCGTCTACAGCCTGTATCTTCTCCGGTGCTTCCGGACGATCAGGGTAGATATACATGGCTTCCTCAAACTTGCTTCTTGCAGCATCGTAGTCTTCACCCGAGAATAAAGCATCACCTTCAGCTATAAGGCCTGTATACCTGGCCTGGTTTTGTGCCTCGTCAGCCTTGATATTTCTGATCAACTCAATCTGGCTGGCGGGATATGCCTGGTCGGGCATTAGTTTTAACGCCTCATTATATGCACGTATAGCTTTATCATAAGATTGATCCTCATAAAGCTGATCGGCAAAATCAAGCTTCTCATTGTAATTTGCCATCTGTGCCATCTGCACCCGCAGGCGACTGATAGACTCTTTCATCCTGTCTTTTGGATATTGCTCTGAAGGCTTTAATTGTGAGGCCACCTGGTAGGAGGCTTTGGCATTCAGGTAATCGGCCTGTTTGAAATAATTGTCGGCTGACTCAATGGTCTGACGGTATTGCTCATCAACGCTTTGCGACCGGACCGGACTTACGGCCAGCAGCATGAGCATTAAAAGCAGAACGTTTATATTGATGAAAATCTTCTTGTTCATTATCAGAAAAACTCCTTATCCTCTTGTCTAAATCAACAATTTAAAACGTCTAATGTTAAATAATATTGCAGTTTTTTGCAGCATCATGCTTCCTTGATCATTCCATCTGTGATCAGCAGTTGCTGGTTGGCCATGGAAGCCAGCTCTTTGTTATGGGTTACGATGACGAAGGTCTGCTGAAACTCTTCCCTGAGTTTCAGAAATAGCTTATGCAGTTCGAGTGAGTTTGCTGAGTCAAGGTTTCCGGAAGGCTCATCAGCAAGCACGATGGCAGGCTTGTTGACCAGTGCACGTGCCACCGCCACACGTTGTTGCTCACCGCCTGAAAGTGCAGAAGGCTTATGGTGCATCCTGTCGGTCAGTTGAAGGTATTCCAGCAGAATTCCGGCTTTTTCCATGGCTGCTTTTCTGGAATCACCGGCAATGTACGCGGGGATGCATACATTTTCTAAGGCGGTAAATTCGGGGAGCAGATGGTGGAACTGAAATACGAAGCCAATCTCTTTATTCCTGAAAGCAGACAGCTTTTTCTCATTCATGGCGGAGATATCATGACCGTTTATCTCCAAAGTACCTGTGTCTGCTTTATCAAGGGTGCCCATGATATGAAGAAGGGTAGACTTGCCGGCACCGGACGCGCCGACGATGGAAACAATTTCAGATTTCATTATCTCCAGCGAAATGCCCTTCAGTACCTCCAGCGGGCCATAGGATTTGTGTATATTGTTTATCCTGATCATGATTATATATTGGGCTGCTAAGATAATGCTTTTTATCTTCTTCCTTCGTGCTCAACAGGGTATAGATAACAGGGGGATTTTATAGTGGATAGAATAAAAGAAAGTTAATCAATACATTTCTTTAGCGTAAAAGGAAAAATACTATTTTTGTCCATCATTTTAAAAACATACTTATGAATTTACACGAATATCAGGGGAAATCAATACTGAAAAAATTTGGTGTTTCCGTGCCACTGGGTTACGTTGCCGAATCACCGGAACAGGCAAGGGAAGTAGCGAAGAAAATATTTGATGAGACGGGGATGGATACCTTTGCCGTTAAAGCACAGATCCATGCCGGTGGCCGTGGAAAAGGCGGTGGCGTTAAGATCGCTAAATCGCTTGACGAAGTACAGGCCTATGCCGACCAGATACTGGGCATGCAGCTGGTTACACCACAGACAGGTGCACAGGGCAAGAAAGTAAGAAAGATACTTGTTGAACAAAATATATTCTATCCCGGCGAGTCAGAACCGGCTGAATATTACATGAGCATACTGCTGAACAGGGATGAAGGCAAGAATATGATCATGTATTCACCGCGTGGCGGGATGAACATTGAGCAGGTGGCTGAAGAGACTCCCGAACAGATCTTTACGGAGGTGATTGACCCGGCGGTTGGATTGCAGGGCTTCCAATGCAGGAAGGTGGCTTTTAACCTTGGACTGTCGGGTGCTGCTTTTAAAAATATGGTAAAATTCGTTTATGCCTTATATAAAGCATATGCAGGCAGCGATGCATCACTGTTTGAGATCAACCCGGTGATGAAGACTTCCGACAACCTGATCTTTGCAGCCGACTCAAAAGTAGCTGTCGACAATAATGCGCTCTATCGTCATCCCGATATTGAAGAGATGCGTGACTTTAATGAGGAAGACCCCATTGAGGTTGAAGCAAGCCAGTATGACTTGAGCTATGTTAAGCTCGATGGTAATGTGGGGTGTATGGTAAACGGTGCAGGGCTGGCCATGGCAACAATGGATATTATCAAGGTCTCGGGGGCAAATCCTGCTAATTTCCTTGATGTAGGTGGAACAGCAAACGCCAAAAGGGTAGAGGAAGCCTTCAGGATCATCCTGAAAGATCCCAATGTGAAAGCCATCCTTGTAAATATATTTGGCGGTATTGTCCGTTGCGACAGGGTAGCACAGGGCGTTGTGGATGCCTATACCAACATCGGTGAGATCAATGTGCCTATCATTGTCAGGCTGCAGGGTACCAATGCCAAAGAAGGTAAAGAGCTGATCGATGCGTCGGGGCTGAAAGTGCATTCGGCTATCTTGCTCGAGGAAGCTGCCGGCCTTGTTACTGAAGTTTTGCAGTAGGCGGTGGGCAGTAGGCTGTGGGCTGTGGGCTGTTGACGGTTTTGCTTGATTCTCACACACAAATTGTGTATCTTTAGGCAATAAGCATAAATATTTCTGTCAAATGAAAAGAATACCGGGCATTGTTATGTTCCTGTTGTTCATCATGGCAGCATGTTCCTATTCCCAGGATGAGATGAGTGATGAATACGATCATAAACGCAAGGAGATGGTCAGGAAGCAGATACGTGCCCGGGGGATACGCGATCAGGCTGTACTGGATGCCATGACAGATGTAGAACGGCACCTGTTTATCCCCGACAGCTACAAGCATGCCGCATATGGCGATCATCCGCTTCCTATCGGCGATGGACAGACCATATCACAACCCTATATCGTGGCCCTGATGACAGAACAGCTTGAGCTTTCGGCAGCTGATAAGGTGCTGGAGGTAGGAACAGGATCAGGCTACCAGGCTGCCATACTGGGGGAGATATGTGATTCGGTATTCAGCATAGAAATCTTTCAATCGCTATTCCTGAACGCAGAAGTGCTCCTGAAAGAACTTGGATATGACAACATTTTCCTGAAGCATGGCGATGGATATAAAGGATGGAAGGAGCATGCTCCGTATGACGCCATCATCGTAACCTGTGCTCCCACACATATTCCTCCGGCCCTGGAGTATCAGCTGGCAGAAGGCGGCAGGCTGGTCATTCCAACAGGAACGGTGTACAGGCAGGAGTTGTATCTTCTGGTAAAAAAGAATGGAAAGCTTATACAGGAGGACATCGTACCTGTTCAGTTTGTGCCGATGATAAAAGAGGATGGCGAAACGTATTGAATTGGGCACTAGGCACTGGGCATTAGGCACTAGGCACTAGGCGTTAGGCGTTAGGTGCTTAAAACGGTACGCCTTCATCATCCATCTCATTCAGCTTTGAGGGTATTGTAAAAGAATCACCATCCGGATTGATGTTGTCAAATCCCATGGTGTCGAGATCGGCGTACTTTGCAAAGTCTTTAATAAACCTGAGCTGGATGTCACCCAGGGCTCCGTTTCTGTGTTTTGCAATGCTGATTGTGGCGAGGCCGGTGGTTGGATTACCATCTTTATCCTCATTTAAACCGTAGTACTCAGGACGATAGATAAATATTACAATATCGGCATCCTGCTCAATCGCTCCCGACTCACGAAGGTCGGAGAGGATTGGTTTTTTGTCGCCGGCACGGGTCTCCACAGCACGGCTTAGCTGTGACAGCGCCATAATAGGCACGTCAAGTTCTTTTGCCAGGGCTTTAAGTGAGCGTGATATCTGACTGATCTCCTGCTCACGGTTTCCTTTATTATCCTGTGGGCCTACCATGAGCTGCAGATAGTCGATGAAGATCATCTGAACATCGTTTTGTGCTTTCAGCCTCCGGCATTTAGCTCTCAATTCAAAGATCGTAAGCGCAGGTGTATCATCAATAAATATCTTGGTGTCTTCGAGGTTTCTGATTTTCGTATTTAACTGCTGCCATTCGAAGTCCTGCAGGTCACCCTTGCGTAATTTGTCTGAGTTAAGCTGTGTCTCGGCAGATATCAGCCTGGTCACAAGCTGCACGGATGACATCTCAAGGGAGAATAATGCGATTGCCTTTTGATGGTCAACAGCCATATTCCTGGCCAGTGTAAGTGCCAACGCTGTTTTACCCATACCCGGGCGGGAGGCCAGTATGATCAGGTCGGATTTCTGGAAGCCGTTTGTAATACGGTCGAGCTCGGTAAAGCCCGAGGGGACGCCACGCATTTTTGTTTCAGCATCTTTGGCCGCTTCAATATCGCGGATGGCCTCTTGCATGAGCATATGCATCTCGCCCTGCTGGCGACGAATGTTTTGCTCACTCACGGCAAAGAGGTTTTGTTCGGCACGGTCAAGCAGATCAAAAACATCAGTTGTATCTTCAAAGGCATCTTTGATGATCTCACTGGATACCCTTATCAGCTCACGCTGAATGTACTTCTGAAGGATGATACGGGCATGATATTCAACATTGGCTGAGGAGGCAACCCTGTTTGTTAATTGTGAGATATAATAAGCACCACCGACCAGGTCCAGCTCACCTGAACTTTTCAACTGGTTCACCACAGTAAGAATGTCGACAGGTTCAGATTTATTGAAGAGCTCAGTGATCGCTTTAAAGATCACATTGTGTGCTTCCTTGTAAAAGGCATCTGGTTTTACTATGTCGATGACTGCAGTAAGCGCATCTTTCTCCAGCATGATCGCTCCAAGCACCGCTTCCTCAAGGTCAATGGCCTGAGGTGGTATCCTTCCCTGCTCAAGGAATGAGCCTGTTTCCGGAGCTTTCCTGACCCGTTTCCTGGCGTTCTCCTGCTGGCTGGTCTGTTTCTTTTCCATACTTCAAAATTACAAATAAACAACCCCGCTTTTATTTCTGCGGAGGTTTTATTTATTCAGTTGAATTGTTGATAAAATGTTAATAAAAGAGAATTCAGAATTCAGGAGTCAGAATACAGAAGGAGGCTGGATGTCAGATATCAGATATCTACTGATATTTATCCCTGTCGCTGAAATACTTCATAAACTGAACCCTTTCATAGAGTGTGGGCTCAACATATTGTTCCTGGCTCAGCTTGCCCCTGAAATCATCAATGCTTTCAAAGCCTTTTTCTTCCATCCAGGATTCAATATCCCTGATCACTGTTTCCAGGTACTCAGGTCCGTGCTGGTATAGAGTAGAAACCATTTGCACAGCGTCGGCACCGGCAAGTAACTGTTTGATCACTGCTTTACCATCATGTACGCCGGTTGAGGCCGCGAGATCACATTTACACCTGTTGGCCATAATGCCGATCCACCTTAATGAAGTAGCAAGTTCCTGGGGTGTGCTGAAAACATTTGTGGAGACGATCTCCATTTTCTCAAGGTCAATATCAGGACTGTAAAACCTGTTAAACAGTACGATCCCCTGTACACCGGTCTTTGAGAGTATCTTAATAGCGCGGCCCAGGTTAGAGAAATAATAGCTGATCTTTATTGAGAGGGGTATTTTAAGGATGTTTTTAACATTGGTGATGATCTCAAGGTAGTTCTGATCAATGTCATCAAGACTTTTCTCAAGCGTAGAGGGAAGAATGAAAATGTTGAGCTCGAGGGCATCAGCTCCGGCATCCTCAATCTTTTTGGCAAAATAAGTCCATTCATGTGAGCTTGAGCAGTTTATACTTGCAATGACGGGTATCTTTACCGCCTTCTTGGCATCACTGATAAGCTTAATATAGTTTGTAATATTTTGTTCTTTGATCTTATAGTCGAAATAATCGAGATAATCATCTTTGAATCTTGAAGGCGCTTCTTCAGCGAGAACCTTTTCATATTCCATGGTGATCTCTTCCTCGAAGATTGATTTAAGTACAACGGCACCGGCACCGTGCTTCTCAAGGTCAACAATTTTGTTAACGCTGTCGGTCAGCCCTGAACTGCCTACTATTACAGGGTTTTTTAATTCTAGTCCTAAATACTTAGTCGATAAATCCATCGTGGGTTATTTTGATTATACAATATAACAAATATAGGGATTATGATTGAAACCCCAAAACCTAAAACCTTAATGAGTGATGAGATCCTATTGATTAGATCCTATTGAAGATTGGTAATGAAGAATGGGGAATCAGGGAGTCATGATTTTGAGCCCAACCCAACACCCAACACCCAACACCCAACACCCATCAC
>JBDLIJ010000066.1:0-13945 GCA_039714935.1 Bacteroidota bacterium
ACTCACATAGACTCCCTGAAACTTCGTCTTTCTGTACTCAGTACCGAGTATGGGTTAATAGAATATGATGCACAGGCGGAAGAGATCACACGAGGGTATCTGCGGACAGTCACAGGTGCTTCTTCCAGCAGCATTAACCAGAAAGAGGTAATGCGACTGAAGAGAAATATTGAGGAACATGGAGGGGAGCTTATCGAGATCGTCGAAGCTATCAGAAATGAAGCCATCAACTTCTCATTATTAAAAGTAGACTATGCCAATGCAGTACGTTTTCACACAGATGAGCTGACGTACGCCAATATTGTTACCCCTCCGTATCCGTCTGATAAAAAATCTTATCCTGTTCGATGGCTTATCGTTGTGTTCACTATGATCGCAACTATATTTTTAGCGATTATCATAATCCTGATCATCGAAAGATATAAGCATCAATTCAAGGCAAAGAAATAACCTTAAGGCTGAAGACCCTTTGAACCTGATTGAAAAATATAAGATTTACATCGTATATGCGATTAGCATTGTGTTTATTATTGTTAATGGCTATCTGATAACCCAGGATAAGTATTATGTTCTGCTAACGCCCATACTGCTGATCTTTATTTTTCTTTACATCTTTTCGCTTGACAAAGTGATCTTATTCATCGCCTTTCTTACTCCTATTGCCATCAATTACGTAGACCCGGAACTTGGTGTTGGTATAACCCTCCCCACAGAACCGCTGATGCTTGGAGTGCTGGTCGTTTTTATTTTAAAATTATTTTACGATGGCGGGCTCAACAGGAAGATTGTACTGCACCCTGTAAGTATTGTGGTCATCATCAACCTCATCTGGATAGGGGTTACTACCGTTACCAGTGAAATACCACTTGTTTCAGTAAAGTTTTTGATTGCAAGGCTGTGGTTTGTTGTTCCCTTTTATTTCATTGGCATCTTGATCTTTAAAAAGATCAGCAACATTAAAAACTTCAATTGGCTTTATATCGTACCCTTGCTGGGTGTGATCGCTTACACCCTGATCAATCATGCCGGATATGGCTTTGATAAGGCATCCAGTAATATGGTCATGAAACCATTTTATAATGACCATACGGCCTATGGTGCCGTAATTGCCATGTTCATTCCTTTTTTCACAGGATTCAGCCTGAGTAAGAGGTACAACTCTACCCAGCGGCTGGCCAGCTTCATTGTTCTGTTCATTCTCCTCCTGGGGATCATCTTTTCTTATAGCCGTGCTGCCTGGATCAGTATTTCTTTTGCATTGATAGTATATGGTATTATTATCTTCAGGATCAAATTCAAATATATCCTTGTCGGGGTCGTCGTTTTATCGGGCCTGTTCTATATGTTTTCTTTTCAGGTGCTAGACAGGCTGGAGCGGAATAAGCAGGATTCCTCCACCGATTTTCTTGAACACATCCAATCCATGTCCAATATTTCATCTGATGCTTCAAACCTTGAACGTATCAACCGCTGGAACTGCGCCATCAGGCTTTTTGATGAGCGGCCAACCCTTGGATGGGGGCCCGGCACCTATCAATTCGTTTACGCTCCTTTCCAGCGTTCCAAAGAAAAAACCATTATCAGTACCAATGCCGGTGATATGGGAAATGCCCATAGCGAATACCTGGGCCCGCTTGCTGAATCTGGAGTGATGGGAATGCTCACCTTCATTGCCATTGTTATTGCGGTATCTATCACGGGGCTGAGGGTTTATAAGAGAGCCGAAAGCAAGGAAATAAAGTTTATCAGCCTGCTCATCCTCCTCGGACTGATGTCGTACTTCGCCCACGGACTGTTGAATAACTTCCTTGATAGCGACAAAGCCTCAATACCATTCTGGGGTTTTATCGGGATACTTGTGTCATTGGATTTATTTCATACCAGAAAAAAGAATTCAGAAGACAGCATCCGGAATTCAGAATAATTTCCTAACACCTCCCATCGAACACCGAACACCGAACACCGAACATCAAACATCAAACATCGAACATCGAACATCGAACATCGACAATCGCCTAATCTAAAGCTTCCGTACCTTCTCCCAAATCTCAGGTAATTTTTTGATGAGTGCCATCTGTTGCCAGGCTTTACGCACTTCCATGGCCGGGGAGCCAAAATACACTTTTCCACCTTCAAGGTTTTTATCGGTGCCAGAGGTGGCCAGCATGATGGTGCCTTCTCCTATGACCAGGTCTTTATCAACAACGACCTTCGCCCAGAGGATCACATTATCTTTAATTTCTGTGACTCCGGCGATGGCTGTAAAGGCACCGATCAAACAAAAGCGTCCTATCTGTGTATCATGCCCAACCTGAGCATGATTGTCAAATTTGGTATAATCACCAATGTGAGTATCTCCGGTCACTCCTTTATCGATGGTGGTGTTTGCTCCCACCTCCACATGATCACCGAGTATCACCCTTCCGACGGATTTGAACTTAAGCGTTTTGCCTTCCCTTTTCTGGAAATAGAAGCCATCAGCGCCGATGACGCTTCCTGAGTGCAATACAACCTCATCACCCAGGATACAATGATCATAAACAACAGCGTTGGCATGGATCAGGCAGTTCTTACCTATCTGCACATGGTTGCCGATAAAGGCACCGGGCTGTATCACGGTCCCCTCACCAATCACAGCATTCGAACTCACCAGGCTGCCTGAAGACTCAAATGGCCTGAAGCGATCACTTAGCTTATTAAAATCAGTGAATGGGTCATCAGAAATGATCAGGGCCTTACCATCCGGACATTCTACCTTTTTGTTGATGAGGATGGTAGTAGCATCAGAATGCAGTGCCTTATCATAATATTTGGGATGATCGACAAAGGTAAGGTCGCCCGCTTCAACCATATGAATTTCATTTATACCACTGACCATGTGATCAGGATCGCCAATA
Organism: Bacteroidota bacterium; assembly: GCA_039714935.1. Taxonomy (GTDB): domain Bacteria; phylum Bacteroidota; class Bacteroidia; order Bacteroidales; family B18-G4; genus B18-G4. The sequence goes on from JBDLIJ010000066.1 coordinate 2,898, forward strand.
AAGCTGGCATTAAGAAATTCACTCAGCTCCTTCAGCTTTTGCGATTCAGGAAATTTCATAATTATGCTTTTACGCGTTCGGAATATTCTCCGGAACGTGTGTCTACCTTGATCAGGTCGCCGGTATTGATAAACAATGGCACTTTAACATTGGCACCAGTCTCCACGGTAGCATCTTTCATCACGTTGGTGGCAGTATTTCCACGCTCTCCCGGCTCTGTGTAGGTGATCTCAAGTGTGACATATGCAGGCAGTTCACAGGCGAGATAGGATTCAGATTCAGCATGGTAGGTGATCTCTACTTCCTGTCCTTCTTTCAGGAAGGCAGGTGCTGAGATCAATTCCTTCTGCAAGGGGATCTGATCAAATGTTTCCTGGTTCATGAAATGATATGATTCTCCGTCATTATACAGATACTGATATGACCGGCGTTCTACCCTTTGTATGTTAATCTTTACACCTGCATTAAAGGTATTGGGAAGCACCTTTCCTGTTTTAACATTTTTGAGCTTAGTCCGCACAAAAGCGGCCCCTTTTCCGGGCTTCACATGTTGAAATTCAACGATAGTAAAAAGTTCGCCGTTAAATTCTATTACCAATCCGTTTCTGAAATCTGCCGTTGTTGCCATATTATTTTTTTAATGATGATCAGTCTTGTTTTTGAAATTTACTATAGCCTCTCATGATACCCCTTGTTGACCTTTGAATAAAGGCAAGGATCTCATCCCTTTCAGGCGTTGCTTTTACGTCAGCCTCAATAATATTCACAGCCTGGGAAACATTCAGGCCTTTGAGGTATATCATTCTGTATATCTCCTGAACGGCGTTGATCTGGTCGCCGGTAAATCCTCTGCGACGTAAGCCGATCGAGTTCACACCAACATATGATATAGGTTCTCTGGCCCCTTTTGTAAATGGAGGAACATCCTTTCTGACCAGTGCGCCTCCGGATATCATGCTATGTTTGCCAATTTGCACAAACTGGTGTATGGCAGCAAGGCCACCCACAATAGCGAAGTCATCGATCTGAATATGTCCGGCCAGCGTAGCAGCATTTGCCAGGATCACATTATCACCGATAATACAGTCATGTGCCACATGCACATATGCCATCAGAAGACAATTATTGCCTACCACTGTTTCATAGTTGGCTTTGGTGCCGCGGTTGATGGTTACATACTCCCGAATGGTCGTATTATCACCAATCTTCACGATGGTCTCTTCACCATCGAATTTCAGATCCTGTGGTATGGCTGCGATCACGGCACCCGGAAAAATACGGCAATTCTTACCGATCCGGGCCCCCTCCATAATGGTGACATGGGAGCCGATCCAGGTTCCTTCTTCGACAATCACATTTTTTTCAATATTAACAAAGGGCTCAACAACCACATTATTGGCTATTTTGGCCTGGGGGTGTACGTATGCTAAGGGTTGGTTCATCAGTCTTGGGTGTTATTCTTTGATTTCTGATTTATGGACGATGGATGCCATCATGGTTCCTTCCATAACAACATTGCCATCAACATAGGCCTTGCCTTTCATAACACCGATCCCTCTGCGGATAGGCTTGATAAGCTTATTATGAAATACAAGAGTATCGCCGGGTTTAACCACTTTTCTGAATTTAACATCTTCAATTTTAAGAAAAAGGGTAATATATTCTTCAGGTTCAGAAACATTGGCCAGGAGCAGTACGCCACCGGTCTGGGCCATTGCTTCAATCTGTATCACACCAGGCATTACCGGATTTCCCGGAAAATGGCCTACGAAGAATGGCTCATTCATCGTAACATTCTTCATTCCTACAATATGGTCCTCGCTCATCTCCATGATCTTATCGATAAATAAGAACGGAGGACGATGAGGAATTAATCGCTGAATGTCATTGATATCAAATAATGGTTCTTTGCTTAAATCAAATGATAATGATTCAGTCATCTTTTTTTTGTTATTGGTATGTTTTTTAATCAATTTTCCTAATTCAACATTGGCTGCATGGCCCGGCCTTCTGGCTATGATGTGCGCCTTTACAGGCTTACCAAGCAATGCCAGGTCGCCAACTATGTCAAGTAGTTTATGACGTGCAGGTTCGTTTCGATGGTGGAGTTCGAGATTATTCAGTATTCCGTCCTGCATTACGTTTACACGTGGCTTTTGGAAGAGATCGGCAAGCCTGTCAAGCTCCTCCTGTGAAACGACCCTGTTCACAAACACGATGGCATTGCTGAGATCGCCACCTTTAATAAGGTCATGGCTTAAAAGATATTCCAGCTCATGAAGAAAAACAAAGGTCCTTGAATTGGATATCTGCTCCTTGAACTCCGTGATATCTTCCATCACAGCATATTGGGTTCCAAGCACACGGGTCTCAAAATTGATCATCACCGATACTTTAAAAGTATCACTTGGAATGGCGATCAGTTCAACCTTGTTCTCATCGTCAGCATAAATGATATTGGTATCGATCTCTATATATTCTCTTTCAGCATCCTGCTCAAGGCAACCTGCCTCCATCAATGCCTCCACAAAATATTTTGAACTGCCATCCATGATAGGGGGTTCGCTCTGTGTAAGGTCGATCATAAGATTGTCAACCCCCATGCCTCTGACGGCAGCAAGCACATGCTCACATGTGTTAATGTCAGCTCCGTTTTGCTGAAGGGATGTTCCGCGTGATGTGTCTACCACATACTCAACATCGGCAGTGATGACAGGCTGCCCGTCCATATCCACTCTTCTGAATTTTATCCCATGCCCGGCCGGGGCAGGATTAAATGTAAGTGTGACATTATTTCCGGTATGAAGTCCTGTACCCTTTACGGATGCTGCACTTTTTATGGTTCTTTGCTTTTCAGTCATATAGGGCCGACGAGCTTTTTCAGAATTTAGGCAAAAATAATAAAATTTGCAATAAGTGAAAGAAAGAAAATGACTTAGGAAATGAGGGCTACTCCTTGTTCAGCTTTTTCTCCAATGTATCAAGTCTTTCAACTATCTGGTGAAGGTTTTTAAAGTGAATATAGGACTTCATATATTGCCTGAGGTTGATAGCAGGAGACCCCATGATGATCTCACCATCCTTAACATTTGACGGAACCCCTGCCTGCGCCTGTATCTTCACATTATCACCAATTTTGATGTGTCCGACGATGCCAACCTGCCCGCCGATCATACAATTCCTGCCGATTTTTGCTGATCCAGATATCCCGGTTTGTGCGGCAATGACAGTATTCTCTCCTATCTCCACATTATGAGCCACCTGAATAAGATTATCCAGTTTCACCCCTTTTCTGATAATGGTGGAACCGATCGTTGCCCTGTCGATGGTTGTATTGGATCCTATCTCGACATTATCCTCAATGACAACGTTGCCGATCTGGGCTACTTTAACATATTCATTGTTTTCTGTTGGGGCAAAACCAAAGCCATCGCTGCCAATAATAACTCCAGAATGAATGGTGCAGGCATCTCCTACTACAGTATCGTGATAAAGCCTCGCTCCGGCGAAAACAATCGTTCCCTGTCCAAGCTGTGTATGATCACCTATATAAGTGTGAGGGTATACCTTAACATTATCACCCAATACAGCATCTTTGCCAATATATGCAAACTCACCAACATAAACATTGTCGCCTAATGTGGCTGTTTCATGTATATATGCATGCTCACTTACACCTTGCTTATCCTGTTGCATCTTATTATACATTTCCAATAAAGATGCTATGGCCAGATAAGGATCGTCTACCCGGATAAGCGTTGGATTGATCTCTTTCTCTGGCTTAAAATCCTTGCTCACGATAACAACATCAGCGCCGGTAGAGTATATAAATGATTCATATTTAGGGTTCGCAAGAAAACTCAGCCCTCCCTTTTCGTCCTCATCAATCTTAATCACACGGCTTATGGCAACATCAGGTTTGCCTTCTATTTGTCCACCTAAAATATCTGCAATCTGTTGTGCTGTAAATTCCATAGTCTTTTCTTCTGTTCTTCCTGCAATGATAAGATTTTATCACATTCAAGAAACTGAATACCACAAGGATTTATAAACAATCCCTGAATTCCTTTGGAAAGCATAAAAAGAATTTTGTAACCGTTTTATGCAAGGCTGTTATATTTAATTGATCCGATGCATGGGCAATATCAATAATCTCCCCTGACCTGTACATGATATTGATCTTATCACTCCTGGGGTGATATGCATGGTTTTCCGTTGAGTCAGCGACAAGGAAATATGATGCATCATCCTCAGAAAGATTATATTTCCCGGCTATACATGCTCTTATCTCATCTGCCGTCTCCTCCCGGAACGCTTCATTTTGAAGTTCGCAAGCAAACAATTCTCTATTCACAAGCATCTTACAAAGCTTCGACAGCACAGGATCATCTGCTCCGGTCCAAACTTTTATGGCAGCATAAATATCATAATCATCCAGCTGTGAAAACAATTCCAGCACACCCTTATCATTCATCAGTTCATCTTTTCCCACCTTATTTTTCAGGAAATATTCAAGAACCGGTGTTGCGAAAAGCGATTCACCGGCCAGGCTCATTTTCCTGGCACGTCTTAAGATATTCATAAGCATGTTCTCTGCCGACAGAACGGTCTTATGGAGATACACCTGCCAGTACATCAATCGGCGGGCAAGGATGAATTTTTCAATGGAATAGATCCCTTTTTCCTCCACCACGATCCTGTCATCTTCCACAAATAGCATCTTTATGATGCGCTCTGCATTCACAACGCCCTCAGAGACCCCGGTATAAAAACTATCACGCTTGAGGTAGTCGAGCCTGTCCATATCAAGCTGGCTGGATACCAGCTGGTGCAGGAATCTCCGCTCACAGCTGTTCTCAAATATTCTAATGGCTCCCTTCAATGCTCCCCCAAAGATCTGATTCAACTTATCCATGTATAACTTTGAAATCAACTCATGATCAATGCCATGGATAATAGAGTTTTCAAGAGCATGTGAAAACGGGCCATGGCCAATATCATGTAGCAAAATGGCAACGGCAGCATCTAAAGCCTCCTGCTCATTTATGTCTGCTCCTTTCAGGCGCAGTGCATTGATGGCATGGGTCATCAGGTGCATGGCACCCACAGAATGATGAAAACGGGTATGTAATGCACCTGGATAGACCATATCGGTCATTCCTAACTGCTTGATCCTTCGTAAGCGTTGAAACCATGGGTGTTCGATGATATCAAATAATATGGGATCCCCAACAGGTATGAAGCCATACACAGGGTCATTGAAAATTTTTCTGCTATTAAAAGAAGAATGCCGCACCGATGTATTATTTTTGTAAAAGGAATTTGTGGGTTGAAACAATAATTCCACATAAAATACATTTCAATTATACGAATTTTTTTTGAATGGACACCCGCCTGACAACTGCAGGTGGCAAAAACGCGGAAACATATATGGAAAATACCAGCATTTTGTGGGCAGACGACGAGATAGATCTATTAAAACCCCATATCCTCTTCCTTGAGCAAAAAGGCTATGAGGTAATTACAACCAACAATGGCGCAGAAGCCCTGGACCTTGTCAGGGAAAGGGTTTTCGACATTGTATTTCTGGATGAACATATGCCCGGCATGTCAGGTATAGAAACCCTGGCGGGGATCAAGTCTCTGTATCCAAACCTGCCGGTGGTAATGATTACCAAAAGTGAAGAAGAATCCATTATGGAAGACGCCATCGGATCCAACATCTCTGATTATCTTATTAAGCCTGTCAACCCTAAGCAGATACTGCTTTCGCTGAAAAAAAACCTTGAAAACAAGAAGCTGATCAGCGAAAAGACCACTATGGCCTACCAGCAGGAATTTCGATCCATAGGGATGGATATCTCCATGGGCCTTAACCACGATGAGTGGATAGAAATGTACAAAAAGATAGTACGATGGGAATTAGACCTGGGAAAATCAACAGATGACAATGTACTCGACATCCTTAACATGCAGAAGAATGAAGCCAACCAGGTTTTTGCCAAACATGTTGAGAAGAACTATATCTCGTGGCTCAGTGGCGAGAGTGACTCCAGGCCTATCATGTCACCCACTCTATTTAAAGAAAAGGTATTCCCCGGTTTAAAGCCTGGCAAGCCTGTTTTTGTTTTGCTTATCGACAACCTGCGATATGATCAGTGGAAGGCCATACAACCAATGATAGAAGAGTTCTATCGCGTGGAAAAGGACGAGATCTATTACAGTATTTTACCTACCACCACACAATATGCCAGGAATGCGATTTTCTCAGGGCTCATGCCTTCAGAAATTGAAAAAAGACTTCCACATTACTGGATTCCGGAGGAAGTTGAAGGCAGTAAGAACAAGTTTGAAGCTGAGCTGCTGGGAGAGCAGCTCAAGCGTTTTGGAAAGAATATCAAACATTCATACAATAAGATCTTGAATCTGGATGCAGGCAAGAAGCTGTCCGACAATCTTTCAAATCTGTATAATAACGACCTTAATGTGATCGTATATAATTTCGTCGACATGCTCTCTCATGCCCGAACTGAGATGGAGATCATCCGTGAGCTGGCAGATGATGAAGCGGCCTACCGTTCGCTCATGGTTTCATGGTTTGAGCACTCCTCCTTATTCGATATTATCAAACAACTGTCAGAAAATGGTTTTCCTGTTATGATCACCACCGACCATGGATCGGTAAGGGTAGAAGACCCGGTTAAGATCGTTGGCGACAGGAACACGACAACCAATCTCCGCTATAAATCAGGCAAGAACCTGAATTTTGAAAAGAAAGAGGTCTTTGAAGTGAGAAATCCCGGAGATGTCTTCCTTCCCAGGACCAATGTCAGTACCGCTTATGTATTTTGCCGTAACAGTGATTTCTTTGCCTATCCCAACAACTATAACTATTACGTAAAATATTACAGAAACACATTCCAGCACGGAGGTATTTCAATGGAGGAAATGCTTATTCCATTTATAACCTTAAGTCCCAAAGCATAGACCATGGAACAGCAATATATTTGTGGTTCACTGCACGAATTAAGAGATATTGCCGCCGATATTCTCAACAGGGTGTCCGGGCCACAGGTATTTGCACTTTACGGGGAGATGGGAAGCGGCAAGACAACCCTGATAAAAGAGTTTTGTGCCATCCTGGGGACGACTGACTCAGTTACAAGTCCTACTTTTGCCATCATTAACGAGTACCAGACAGAAACCATCGGGCCTGTATTTCATTTTGATGTATACCGCATCAAAAAGCTTGAGGAAGTGATGGATATTGGTTATGAGACATACTTTTTTAGCGGTAATTATGTGTTCATTGAATGGCCTGAGCTGATCAGCGAACTTTTACCTGAAAAATACGTATACATAAAGATCAGTGAACTGGATCACGGACAGCGAGAGATCCGCTTAAAATACTGATTTATGGAAAACGGGAAGCAAGGGTTTTCGAAGTATGCTCCTTCCGAACAATTTAAGCCACAGGAGGAGGTTTTGGAGGTATACAGCTCCAGGAAAAATATGATGATTGGTGTTCCCAAAGAGATCACATATCAGGAAAACCGTGTACCACTTGTCCCGGAAGCCGTTAACTTCCTCTCCCAAAGCGGCCATCGTGTTCTTATTGAAGCAGGGACGGGCGAAGCGGCCCATTTTAGCGATCATGCGTACAGCGAGGCGGGTGCCGAAATAGTATACAGTCCGGAAGAGGTCTACAAAGCCCGGATCATCCTGAAAGTAGCACCTCCCACCATTGATGAGATTGCTTTGGCCACACCGGGCAGCACTATGTTTTCCACCCTCAATCTGAATGGAAGGAAGCAGGAATATTTTAAAAAGCTTGTATCGAAAAAGATCACTGCGCTGGCCTATGAGCTTATCAAGGATGAGGAAGGATCATTTCCCGTTGTCAGGTCGATGAGTGAGATTGTCGGGAATACATCTATCATCATAGCTGCCCGTTACCTCAGCCATCCCGAGTATGGCAGGGGCATCATGCTTGGCGGGTTCCCCGGCATAGCACCTACCGAAGTTGTCATTCTGGGTGCAGGCACCGTTGGCGAGAGCGCCGCCCGTATCGCCCTGGGCATGGGTGCCCTGGTGAAAGTTTTTGACAACTCCATATCAAGGTTGCGAAGAATACAAAAGCATTTAAATAACAGAATATTTACCTCTGTGCTTCAAACCCGCATACTGCAAAACACCCTGTCAACAGCCGACATTGTAATAGGAGCCATACGCACAATTGAAGGCAAAAGCCCGTGTGTGATCAGCAAAGAAATGGTAAAACGAATGAAGTCGGGTTCTGTGATCATCGATGTCAGCATCGACCAGGGAGGATGTTTTGAAACTTCCCGACTCACCAACCATAATAAGCCTGTTTTTAAAGAATATGCAGTCACCCACTATTGTGTGCCAAACATTGCAGCCAGCGTACCTCGCACAGCCTCACATGCATTGAGCAACTTTTTCGCCCCGGTTTTGATGAAAATTGGCGACTCCGGAGGAATTACAAATATGCTGAAACAGGATTATCCCCTGAGCAGAGGCGTCTACATCTATAACGGAGCCATCACAAACAAACATATCAGCGACACCTACGGTTTTCCTTTCCGGGATATCGACCTGCTGATCTCGGCACTTTAAGCTCCTGCCCCATGCCAGATAAGATCAGACAAAGACAATACAACAACATCAAGCTGGAAGGAAGCAACATTCACATTACTGATTCTGACAGCTTTGCTGAAATATTGCACAAGGATTTCAGGCTTTCAGGGAAGGATTTCATCCTTACTGATGTCAATACAGCTAAATATTGCTACCCGATACTTAAAAACATATTCCCTCAATTAGACGACAATAAGCTCATCACCATTGATGCAGGTGAAGATGAAAAAAACATTTCCAATTTACATCATATCTGGAGTTTCCTCTTACATGCCGGAGCAGACCGAGACAGCCGCCTGATCAACCTGGGCGGAGGCATGCTTACGGACATTGGAGGATTTGCAGCATCCACCTACAAAAGAGGCATCGGCTTTATTCATATCCCCACCTCACTGATGGGAATGGCAGATGCCGCCATCGGAGGTAAAACGGCCATTAACCTTGGAAAGGTCAAAAACCAGGTGGGACTGATCAGCCTGCCCAATGGGGTTATTGTTTATCCCGGATTTCTGAAGACACTCCCCTGGGAAGAATTCCTTTCAGGATATGCAGAGATCATAAAAACCAGCCTGGCTTTCGACAAGACTTTCTGGGAATCACTACAGTGCATCAGCATAACAGAATCACAGCGAGAAGAAATCACCACGGCATTAGCCAAAGGCATATTACAACATACAACAGAAATAAAAGTATCAGTTGCATCAAAAGATCTCACCGATAAAAGCGAAAGGCAATGCCTGAACTTCGGGCACAGCATAGCCCATGCCCTGGAAGCCCTGTACCTTAGCAAGAAGAAAGGCCTGCTGCATGGTGTCGCTGTTGCCGCCGGGATGCTGTGTGAGGCACAGATATCAGTTCAGATAGCAGGGCTTGAAAATGATGAATACAAAAGGATAGTCCATTATATCCAGAAATACTTCCCCAAAATTTCGTTTCAGGAACAAGATATTGATAATATCATCGCGTGGATGCGTCATGACAAGAAAAACTACGACGGCGACATCATGATGTCATTACTGAGTGCTCCCGGCAAATGCATTTACGGTATTCCATGCCCTGACGATATCCTCCGCCAGAGTCTTACCGACTACATTCATCATTCTTGAGTACCTTTGTAAGAATGGAATCCCTCACGATCACAACCTCAAAACAAAAGCTGGAAGGCAGTGTAGAACTGCCCCTGTCGAAAAGTATCAGCAACAGGGGGTTGATCATCGCTGCCCTGAGTAAGGGATCAGTTAAAAATCAAAGACTTTCTGATGCTGACGATACCATCTTACTGAAAAAACTATTGACCCAGATCCATAAAGGGGAAGATAAGCAGATCAACTGCGGCAATGCAGGCACAACATATCGTTTTTTAACCGCACTGCTTGCCATTACATCGGGAGAGTGGTTGCTTGTTGGTGATGAGCGCATGCAGCAACGGCCCATAGGTCCTCTTGTAAATGCCTTAAAGGAATTAGGGGCCGACATCTCCTATATAGCTAAGGATGGTTATCCCCCTTTAAGAATAACAGGAAAGAGGTTATCAGGAGGGTATGCCTATATTAACTCAGCTTTGAGCAGTCAATTTGTTTCAGCCCTGATGATGATCGGCCCACTAATGAAAGATGGGGTAAAGCTGCTTGTATCAGGGGATACAGCTTCTCTTCCGTACATCTATATGACGAAAGATCTTATGAAGAAAGCTGGTGCCGAAGTTGATTTCCGACTCCCTGAAATAGTTATTGCCGGCGGTGGATATAAAGAAGCTGTCCTGCCCTATGAAGCAGACTGGTCGGCTGCAGCCTTCTGGTATGAGCTGATGGCCTTATCCAAAGGTGGTGAATTATTTCTTCCGGGCTTAAAAGAAGATTCAATACAGGGTGACAGCGTGTTGCATAGGTATTTTTACATGCTTGGGGTGGAAACAATATTTGAGGGTGCCGGTGCAAGGATAAAGAAAAACCACTGGCTGGCAGAGGGATTCAATTTCGAGCTCAATGACCATCCCGACCTGGCCCCCTCATTGGTCGTCACAACAGCAGCAAAAGGCTTTGAAGGCAACTTCTATGGCATAAATGGCCTGAAGATCAAAGAATCAGACCGTGCTGAGGCGCTGGCCACAGAACTGGGAAAAAATGGAATAAAATGCACGATTGACCACGACCTTCTCTCTTTCTTACCACAAAAGTTAGGTGTCAGACAGACTATCGATACCTATAACGATCATCGTATTGCGATGGCTTTTGCTCCCCTGGCTATCCTGGGGACACCTGTCACCATTAATAATCCAGAAGTGGTTAGCAAGTCGTATCCGGGTTTTTGGAGGGAACTTCAGAAAGTGTTGAATTAGTTGAGTTGGTTGAATTGGTTGAATTGGTTGAATTAGTTGAGTTGGTTGAATT
>JBDLIJ010000067.1:0-13847 GCA_039714935.1 Bacteroidota bacterium
CATCCCAGTCTCCAAAAATAATTACCTTTGCCAAAATTTTGACGTTATGGCCAGAAGACGGACCCCATTCCCCTTATATGAAAAAGTTGAGATCACTGATGCAGGATCAGAAGGTAAAGCAGTAGCACGTGTTGATAATCGTGTGATATTTGTTCCTTATGTTGTTCCGGGCGATGTGGTGGATATCCAGGTTTATAAGAAGAAAAAGAGCTTTTTTGAGGGAAGGGCTGTAAAGGTTCACACCTATTCCGATAAAAGGACAGAACCGCAATGTGAGCATTTTGGCCTTTGTGGCGGCTGTCGCTGGCAAAATATGGACTACGGACAGCAATTATTCTACAAGCAAAAGCAGGTGGCTGATAACCTGGAACGTATTGGTGGCTTGCAGCTGCCGGAAATATTGCCAATACTGGCTTCCGATAATATTTACCATTACAGGAATAAGCTGGAATACACTTTCTCGAACCGCAGATGGTTTGTGGAAAAGCCTGATCCGGATAATCCTGATCAGCAAAACAGGAACGGTCTGGGATTTCACCTTCCGGGTATGTTTGATCGTATCCTGGATATAGACAATTGTTATTTGCAACGGGATCCTTCTAACGGCATCAGGCTTGCCGCCCGCGACTTTGCCCTGGAAAATGAGTATGAATTTTATGATGTAAAGAAATGGGACGGCTACCTTCGCAACCTGCTTGTCCGAAGCTCTTCAACAGGCGACCTGATGGTGATCATCGTATTTCGCTATGTTGACCATTTCAAAGGCCCGGCCCTGATGGATCACTTAATGGAGAAATTTCCGGAGATCACATCCATGATGTTTGTGATAAACGATAAACGTAATGACGACATCAGCGACCTTGAAGTAAGGCTACATAAGGGCAATGACCACATCATGGAAGAGATGGAAGGGCTGAAATTTAAGATTGGCCCTAAATCCTTTTTTCAGACCAATCGCGACCAGGCCTTGAGATTGTATAATACGGCCAAAGACTTTGCCGGACTGACTGGTAATGAAACTGTCTACGACCTTTATACCGGTACCGGTACCATCGCTGCTTATGTTTCGAGATATGCCAAAAAAGTTGTTGGCATCGAGTATATTTCATCAGCTATTGAGGATGCAAAAGAGAATGCATCCCTGAATAAGATTACAAATACCGACTTTTATGCCGGTGATATTCTAAGGGTTCTGAATGATGATTTTATTAAGGAAAATGGCAAGCCTGATGTTGTGATCGCCGACCCGCCACGTGCCGGCATGCATGAAAAGGTAGTCAGAAAGATCATGCAGATCGGACCGGAAAAGATCGTTTATGTAAGCTGTAACCCGGCCACACAGGCACGCGATCTGGCCATCATCGCCGACAATTATAAAGTTGAGAAAGTGCAGCCGGTAGACATGTTTCCTCAAACGCACCATGTTGAGAACGTGGTTCTTCTGAAGAGGAAATAGGGCGGGGACAGATCAGCTGCTATTCTATTATCCTGATGATATCCGAAATCCGAACTTCGAAACCTGATATCCGAAGCAGCTGATGCTGGCTTTAGTGCTTCGATCTCTCATTTCTTTGCAGATCCATCCACACACCAAGAATAAACAACAAAATCCATTAGACACCCGAGCCTCGGAATTCAAAGTTCGAAGTTCGGATATCGAATATCACACCCCTCTTTTCGCATTCTTCCGGTCGTGATCAAATTAAATATGCAAATTTCAGTGAATAATGGTGCGACATTTTTCTATTTCGGGTATTAATAAGTATGAGAAAAGATCTTGAAGACCGCTTGATTCGTTTTGCAAGTGAAATCATGTCATTAGAGCAAAATGTTAAAATGAATTCGGTTTTAGCGTATGACCTAATTCAAGAAAGCACACAACATTTTTCAGGTAATCTAATAGAGAAATGAAAAACCAACTTGTAAATATTGAGCTTTTTGCAAAAGCTGTTGAATTAATACATTCATCACGAAAACAGATTGTTCAAAACCTTAACAAAACGATGGTTTTCTCCTACTACCAAATCGGTAGAATGATTATTGAAGAAGAACAACAAGGTAAAGACAGAGCTGAATATGGAAAACGTTTGCTTAAAGGGCTTTCAACGATTCTTACTAAAGAATTTGGAAAAGGATTTTCAGTGACAAATATTCAGCAAATGAGAAATTTTTATCTCAATTATCAAAAACAACAGACACTGTCTGCTAAATTTGAATTGAGTTGGTCCCATTATCTAAAGCTTATGCGTATTGATGATGAAAATGAGAGAGGATTTTATGAAATTGAATCTGTAAAAAATAATTGGAGCATCAGAGAGTTGCAAAGACAATATGACTCTGCTTTATATACAAGACTTGCATTAAGCCGAGATAAAATGAAAATTAAAGAACTCTCTGAGAAAGGATTAATCCTGGAAAAACCAAAAGATGCAATAAAAGACCCGTACATCTTGGAATTTGTCGGATTGCCGGAAAGCACAGCTTATTCCGAAACAGAGTTAGAACAAGAAATCATCAATAAACTTGAAAATTTTCTGCTCGAATTGGGGACTGGGTTTACTTTTGTTGCGAGACAAAAAAGAATATCTTTTGACGATAAGGATTTTAGGATAGATTTGGTTTTCTACAATCGAATCCTGAAATGCTTCGTGCTCATTGATTTAAAAATAGGAGAACTTAAACACCAAGATATTGGACAGATGCTAATGTATGTTAACTATTACGATAGAGAAAATCGATTAAACGATGAGGCTAAAACAATTGGAATAATACTTTGTCGAAACAAAAGTGAAGCAGTTGTGAAATTTACTTTACCAGAAGACAATGAACAGATATTTGCAAGTAAGTATAAAACAGTTTTACCCAGTAAAGCCGAACTTAAATCTTTAATAGATGAACGGAATATCCAAGCCTGACATCCGTATACAAATTGGATGATTAGGTGATGAACAATTATTTCGAATCTTTACCCGATCCATCCACACACCAAGAATAAACAACAAAAGACATTGGTGCCGCGACCCTCGGAAGTCAAAGTTCTAACTTCGGAATTCGAATATCAAATACCAGATTACTGTATAACAAGCCTTTTTGTAACGACCGCCTGTTTGTTGTATAGTTTGACAAGATAAACTCCCCCGGCCAAATGGCTGTAGTTCATTTCTTTGGAGAATATATTTTCTTTAATTTCCGGCAAATGTTCACTTTGGACAACGGTACCGCTCAGATCAATGATGTCAACATTCACAGTTCCTGTAAATCCTGCAAGCATCAATGTAAAGTCTCCAGTGCTTGGATTAGGAATTATTCGCGCAAACAAATCCCCTGTTATTTCATCAATGGATGTAGACAGGTAAACATAGACGTCTTTGTAATCCGACCAGCTGGTGTCGCAGTCGTTAACACCTGCCGCATACAGCTGAGCATTACCTGAAAAGGCCGCATTCCAGTTAACAATGCAGCTGCTGTTATTTGCGCTCAGTGATGCTGCAGTATCGGGTTCTATGATCCAGATAATGGTATTGGTATTTATTCCCGGGACTGTAGTATATGTGCTTGAAGGAGATACAATAACATCAACGGTATCGGGTCCGCCGGGTGTTTGGGGTTGACCAGGGTAGGAGTTTATGGTAAGATTCATGCCATCTATATAATTTGACGAGCAGGGGCTGATGGCCTCTGCTGTCAATGACAATTCTACTATTCCGTTTAAAATATCGTTTGTTCCCGGGAAATAGGTTGGTGCTAAAATCGTGTCATTATCAAATGTGCCATCACCGGAGCTTGACCAGATGATATCGCTATAATTTGTTGCGCTTCCATTCAGTAAATAGTCTTCATCCTCACAAATTTCATCATCAGGCCCGGCATTGGCAGATGCCAGCTGGGTTATGGTTAGCATCATGCTGTCGCTCGAATCAGGCGAACAGGGCTGAAGGGCGTATGCTGTGAGGCTCAGAGTGGCCATGCCATTGGTGATATCGTTGGTGCCAGGGGCGTATGTGGCGAGCAAAATAGTGTCGTTGTCGAAAGTGCCATCACCTGAGCTTATCCATAATAAGCTGTCATAATCTGTTGCAGTGGCGTTCATTGTAATTGAAGCTCCCTGGCAAATATTGCTGTCATCTCCGGCGTCAGCTGCCGGCAAAGCCGTAAAATATAACATCAGGCTGTCAATAGCCGGCTCCTGCGGGCCGCTGCCGTCAGGGTCATCGGTGCTAAGGGTGATCAAAACGCTGTCGGCTGTAAGGTCGCCCGTGCCGGGAGTATAATTAGTATTCAGGCTATACGGGTCATCAAATATGCCATCACCATCGCTGGCCCATTCACTGGAGGTGGCTGACCCTCCGATCGAACCAGACAAAGCTGCTATTTCATTATCGCATAAGGTCTGGTCGCCTCCGGCACTTGCGGTAGGGCTGGTTGCTGTTACCGTCAACATGCTGATGTATGGCTTGCAATTATATTTTGATACCGTCAGTATCACATCCGTTCCCGGGCCGGTGATGGAATAAGAAATATTGCCGTTTCCGGATGCATCAAGGATCTCTTCCCCAATCAGCTGATTGTCGTGCACCAGTGTTGCCCTTGCATAAGGTGTTGAACCCGTTACAGAGAATAAAGTTCCTGTTGAGCTGAGGCTGCTGCTGTGGCTTGCAGTAATGATGGTATCATTGGGGTTTGCCGTCCACATCTTCATCGCCGGGTCGCCGAAATAATGGAACAGCTCATACTGATACTGCCGCTCCGACGACCAGGCTACGTTTTGTTCCATGGCATACAGGCCCTGGTTCACAACATCGCCCATGGTATATATGCTGTTTCCCGGGCCAATGGAATAATTTGCCCCTGTTCCGCATGAACCGAATACAGGGTATAGGCCGGGATCCGCCCAGATGGCGTCAATCATCCCTATAGCAAGACCGTCGTTGTAGCCACTATAGCTGTAATAGGCAGCAGCAATAACACCTACTGCCCCCTTATCGGCCATGCGAACAAATTTTTCGGCAAAACAATTAGGAAGCTGAAACTCGCCTGTATGACAGTTGATGCTGAATACCACCGGCAACAGGTTTCCGTTGTTCAGATTATTCATTGAACTCGTGGTATAGTACGGGTGAGCCCAGCCTGAACCGCCGGAATAACCGTGGTCCCGGTGAAAAACCATAAATTTCCCGGAGTCAATGGCACTTGTGATGTCAGTGGATCCACCGGACCAGTCAAAAGAAGTTGTACGCAATTCAGCCGGCAGCAGTGCCCCTGTTGAATAGTAAGCATTGTTGTATTTCAGTGTAGTTACGTTGGCAGATGTATTTGTATAGTATATTCTGTTGGAGGTATATCCATGATCATTTTCCAGATATTCCCTGATGTTCTCGCTGGTATGGCAAAACCGCCTGTCAGCGTAACCATCGTTATTATCATCCTGGTATTGGGCACAGTTCAGGGCGTTATTATAAAAAGATGCCGGGGAAGGTGGGAGCTTTTCATAATTGATGATCTTATCAACCACCGTTTGTGCCTCCGTGCTGTTAGAAACCGATATTCTTCCATGCGACATATCCGGATGCCAGTCAGAAGCTCCATCCATACATGCAAAGTACAGATCAGTACTAAAAGGACTGCCGGAAACATAATGAATTTCTGCCGGAACGGCATACGAGCCCGCATGGTCACCAATGATCACGAAAAAATCAGGTTTGGGTGTCCAGTTACTGTATCGTGTATGAATTTCATTTTTAACCTGGGTAGCTGTCCAGCTTGACTGGGATACGACTTCAACACTGTACCCGAGCTGCCTTTTCCATTCAGCGAGCTGGTTGGCCTGAGTTAAATATTCACTGTGCGTGATGATGATATATTCTTTCTCTCCTGTACGGCTATTATTTTGATTACGCGGTAATCCATCAGGTATACTTTCGGAGTTCAACACGTTTCGTTTAAGCAAATTAGTGTAATGGAGCGAATTGCTGCTCCCGATATAATCAAAGCTGCCTTCACCACCGCTAAACTCGAGCCTTAATTTAATGGAAGTATATACCCTGATCTTTGAGGTAACAGGGTTATACTGTACCGGTACAATTTGTAGCAGTACCAAAGGGGTTTCCCTGCTATGATAAATATCAGGAATGTCAATGATGTTTTCCGGAAAATATTTATTGGTCTGATAAAGTTTCTCATCGATCTCAAAAGCCGGTTCCTCTGCTCCTTCTGTATCAAGGGCAGGTTTTAAGGCAGGATGTATCATAAATCCTTCGTACTCGTAATATTGTGATTCAAGAATGTGAATCTTTGCGATCGATCCTTTAGGCATAGCAAGCAGCTCATTATGAACCGGAAGCGCAGGTGCACCAACTTGTGCCAGCTGTGTAAAGCCCTCAATGTTAATATACTGATAAAGGTTATTGTCGACGCTAACATCAGAAATCCTTGCACCTGAAAACGACCATGAGATTTCAACACCCTGAGCCTGCAAATTATCAGTATTCCTTACAGGTAGCGTAATAGCGTTGCTGCTTGCAGTCATTCCATCCCTAAAAGACAGAAACTGGTCTTGTGCATTTACAATAAATAAACCTGATAACAGCACTGATAGAAACAGCCTTCTAACAAAAAACAAATAACTTTTATTCATGCCTTAAAAAATTTGGTTGTTTTGTTATTATACTTCAATCAATACTCTTAATACGATTGAAATGTTTCAGAAAAGAATCAAAAATACTGAATGTGATGCAACTGACAACAATAATTGATAAAATATTCGGATCTCGAATGTCTACCGCTTCATAACAGCCTCCACAAGCTTCTCCATATCCAGATCTTCTCCCTTCACCGTAATGTGTGCTCTTGTATAATATTTTTCGCGCTCAGCGAGCTGTTGTTCAATAAACGTTTGCACATCATCATTGTGAATATTGCGTATTACGG
Source organism: Bacteroidota bacterium (assembly GCA_039714935.1). Classification (GTDB taxonomy): domain Bacteria; phylum Bacteroidota; class Bacteroidia; order Bacteroidales; family B18-G4; genus B18-G4. The sequence continues at coordinate 6,928 of JBDLIJ010000067.1, forward strand.
GCCTTGGCTTTCGGGCTTTGCTTAATCTGTGAGCCAGTGATCCGGGGTGCATCTTTAGATAAATAGTCGTGCCGGCTGCGTCCATAAGTTCCATGTTGCTATGAAAACACGGTGTTCCTCCTCCGGTGGAGATCACTGCATTTTCATTTTCCGACGTGACCTCCAGCAGACATTGATGCTCAAGTTCGCGGAAGCGTGTTTCACCAAATTGATCGAAAAAACGGTGTATGCTGTATCTGAATTTTGATTCGAATGCATCATCAAGGTCAATGAAAGGAATATTCAGCCTGTTGGCAAGACGCCTGCCAACTGTTGACTTACCCGCACCCATATATCCGATGATAAATATTTTCATTCAACTCACTTCCAAACTTCAAACCTCGAACTTTAAACTCACTTCCTCTCCATAGCCTTCACCGCAGCCTTCACTACATCGGGAGTGTCGAGGCCATATTTGGAGAGCAGCTCCATTGTTTTTCCACTTTCACCAAAACAGTCATTTACAGCCACCATTTCCATGGGAACGGGATTGTTTCTGACCAGGCATTGGGCAATGCTGTCGCCCAGTCCTCCATAGATGGAATGTTCTTCGGCCGTCACTGCGCAGGCCGTTTTTTGTATTGATGCAAGAACTGCCTCCTCATCAAGTGGCTTGATGGTATGAATGTCGATGACCTCGGCGCTGACGCCCTGTTTGGCAAGTTCTTCTGCTGCTGTCATGGCAATCCATACCATATGGCCGGTTGCAAAAATGCTGACGTCATGGCCTTCCCTGATTTTCAATGCCTTTCCAATTTCAAATTTCTGCTTGGCGGGTGTGTGGTTAGGCCAGTTGGGCCTGCCAAAACGCAGGTATACCGGGCCGTCATGATCTGCAATGGCCAGGGTGGCAGCTTTGGTCTGGTTGTAATCACAAGGGTTGATTACCGTCATATTCGGGAGCATCTTCATCAGGCCGATGTCTTCCAGGATCTGGTGTGAGGCACCGTCTTCACCAAGAGTCAATCCGGCATGTGAAGCGCATATCTTCACATTTTTCCCCGAATAAGCTATCGATTGTCTGACCTGATCATAAACCCTGCCCGTTGCAAAGTTGGCAAAGGTGCCTGTAAAGGGTATCTTGCCCCCGATTGTCAGGCCTGCAGCCATTCCCATCATATTGGCTTCAGCTATCCCGGTCTGGATGAACCTGTCGGGGAAAGCTTTGGCAAAAGCATCCATTTTCAATGAGCCGGTCAGGTCGGCACATAAGGCAACCACCTGGGGGTTGGTATTTCCCAGTTCATATAATGCTTCTCCAAATCCTGCCCGGGTTGATTTCTTTTCAATACTTAATGTTTGGGTCATAAGATTGATTACTATTTATAGATTTTAACATTTGTTGTTTTGCCGGATATTATGCGGAATTTTTTCTCAATGCTATAGGCGGCCCTGTCGGCATATTTCGCCCTGAACTCAAGCCGGTAGTTGCCCGGTTGCAGGATGAGTGATTCCTGTAGCTGGCCTTCCCTGAAATTATGTATCCATATCAGCTCATTATCCCTTTCAACATAAAGGCTGCCATAGCCCTGTGCCTGCTTATGGATGGCGGCTATGCCCGGTACAGGGATCTCAACGGTGGTTGTTGAGCTTTGTGCGATATTGATGTCATCAACATAAATTCTTGGAAGACACAGGATCTCAAGGCTGTAATCACCGATAATATATTTTTCTGTCTGACCGAATTGCTGCAGGTTGATGGTTTCCATTTTACCATGCTGCCTGACAATGGCCTGCAGGTTTTTGGGAGCATGGGGTGTCCCTTCCATCTTAAGCTGCAGGCTCCCCTGGGGTGTTCGAATCGGAATGATGGTATGCTGTCCGGGGGTGAGCTTGATGCTGTCAACACGTACAGGAGGCAAGGTGTGCACAACTACATCATAGATCACCAGTGGATCGATCAGCAGGGTGTCGGGCCGCCCTTTGTGATTCAGCGTTTGAATGAAATTATATTTCACCTGTCCTGAAACATGATCATAGAAGGTCATGTTCACATTTGTTTCAGATGGCTTGTTATAGCTGTCGAGGAGGTTTACCTGTGCACTTGTTGAATTTAAGGCTTGCGAAATTACCAGGTCGAGTGCTTTGCTGAACTGCTCTTCGCTGGAAGCATCATAATAGGTGCCGACACAATCAAATGCATCTCTGAAATTTCTTCCGATGCCGATCACAAATGGCTTCAGCACTATGCCTTGTTTTTGTAAAGCATGTGATACGGCACAGGGGTCGCCACCACATTCTTCCAGGCCATCGGTGATGAGGATGATGATATTCCTGCAATTATCACAGGCCGGAAAATCTCCGCCGGCCTTTTCCAGGGCATATGCAATGGGAGTAGTACCCTTTGGTTTAATGTAGCGCAATTGATTTTTGATGCGCATGGCATTACTGTTGGCAAAGGGCACCACCAGGCGTGTGTCGTCACAATCCTGTGGTGGATATGTTTTCTGATGCCCGTATACACGAAGGGCAAGCTGAATGTTTTCAACGCTTTTGAGGCTGTCGAGCAGGTTGGAAAGCAAGTCCTGGGCAATGTTCATCTTCATATCACTTTGCCATCGGCCATACATGCTCTGCGAGCCGTCGAGCACAAACAATATGCGTGTAAGCGGTTCTGGCTTCTCTTTATTTTCAGGCTCCTGTATCTGTGCAAACAAGCCTGTTGAGGCCATGCTCAGCAGGAATACGAGAATATATTTTATCCTGAAAGGTATCATCTAAAGCATATAGGTATCAATAATCACCAAGAGTTTCATCAAGTTGAGCAAGCGCCCGTGCGGCTTCATCATCATTGGGGGCGACGCCATGCCATTTATGGGTTCCCTCCATAAAGTCCACACCTTTGCCCATTTCAGTCTGCAATAAGATAACGTGTGGAATGCCCCTGTCAGTATGTGCGATGGCCTTACGTGTTGTTTTAATCACATCCTCCATGTTATTTCCTTCCGCTACCAATACCTTCCAGCCGAAGCTTTCCCATTTTGCCTGCAGGTCGCCGAGAGGGAGAACATCGTCCAGTGATCCGTCGATCTGTTTACCGTTGTAATCGACGGCGGCAATGAGGTTGTCCACTTTATTGGCTGCGGCAAACATGACGGCTTCCCACACCTGACCTTCCTGCAGCTCTCCGTCGCCCATCAGGCAAAAAACTTTTTTATGATCACCATTGATTTTTTTTGATAGTGCGGCTCCGACAGCAACAGAGAGCCCTTGTCCCAGGGATCCTGTGGCAACCCTTATGCCGGGCAGGCCCTTGTCGGTGCCCGGATGCCCTTGCAGCCGTGTTCCCAGCTCCCTGAATGAGCCGAGCTCATCAGTAGAAAAATACCCTGACCTGGCCAGCACACTGTATATTGCAGCAGATAAATGCCCGTTGGAGAGGACAAAGATATCTTCTCCTTTCCCATCCATGCTAAAACTGTCGGGCTTGTGATCCATGATATCCATATACAGGGCTACGAGATAGTCGCAGGCACCCAGCGATCCGCCCGGATGCCCGGAAGCGGCACCATGGATCATACGTATAATATCCCTTCTGACCTGTGAGGAAACTTTTTTGAGGTAATCAATATCAGACATGCGCTTTTTGTTTGCCCAAAACTAAGGCTATTTCACAAGAGCGCAATAAAAGAAATATCAACACTTCTTAACATTTTATTAATAGGCAGGGATGCCATCCCTGCAAACTAAAGCATCAATTACTGCCAATAGCCTGCATTAATGAAAACAACAGATTAATCTGCCTTAGGGATGGCATCCCCTTATGATGCATGATTGAATTATAAATTACCCGACACCAGGCACCCTATAATTATATTAATAGTATCTCCCAAAAAAAATATTTCCCTATTTTTACACATTCAAATCGTCAGATAAACATGCGTTTCAAAGCTGCAATCGTAATAATCATTTTTATACTTCCCCTTATTACCCTGGGGCAGGAGAAGAACCCTCAGCAGGCCTGGGTCGATTCTGTTTATAACTCCCTCAGCATAGAAGAAAAAATAGCCCAGCTACTGGTAGTACGGGCGAATGATGTGGGAGAAGACTATTTCCCATACATTGAAAAATATATAGAGAAATATAATATCGGCGGAGTTTGCTTTTTCAGAAACCACCCTTCACATCAGGCGGCAACCACCAATAAATGGCAATCATTAGCAAAAACGCCCTTGTTGATAAGCATGGATGCCGAGTGGGGGCTGGGGATGCGGCTCGACAGCACAACGGTATTTCCTTTTCAGATGACCCTGGGAGCCATCGACGACGAGGGGCTGATCTATCAGATGGGCGCCATGATCGCCGATCAGTGCAAGCGCATAGGCATACAGATGAACTTTGCCCCGGTGGTGGATATTAACTCCAACCCTGCCAATCCGGTGATTGGCATGCGCTCCTTCGGGCAGGACAAGGAAGATGTGATGCGTAAGGGTATGGCCTATATGCAGGGCCTGCAAGATCACGGTGTGATCGCCACAGCCAAACATTTTCCCGGCCACGGCGATACCGACACCGACTCACACAAGACACTGCCCGTGATCGCCCATTCGGCCGAACGCCTGGATAGCGTCGAACTGTACCCCTTCCGACAATTAATCGAGAATGGATTGGGTGGCATCATGATCGCCCATTTGTATATCCCGGCATATGAAAAGGAAGAAGGGCTTGCCTCTACATTATCAGAAAATATTGTGACCGGAGTGCTCAGGGATAAGCTGGGCTTTGATGGTCTGATCGTGACAGATGCACTCGACATGAAGGGAGTGACGAAATATCATAAGCCGGGCGAGATTGAGCTGAAAGCCCTGATGGCCGGGAATGATATATTACTGCTGCCTGCCGATGTGCCAAAGGCGGTGAAACGTATTAAAAAGGCACTCGATAAAGGAGAGATAAGAATGAGCCTGATCCATGATCGCTGCCATAAAGTGCTGGCATATAAATACAGATCTGGATTGGCGGAACAAACGGAAGTACAAACTGAAGGGCTGTATGATGAGCTGAACAGCTCAGCAGCAGCAGCCCTGAACAGAATGTTGTATGAGTCATCAGCTACCCTCCTCCGCAATGAGCATGATCTGCTTCCTTTAACGCATCTGGATACATTAAACATTGCTTATGTCAGCACGGGGGGAGGTGCGGGCCATGACCACTTCAGGTCAACACTGGGGCTTTATGGCAGGATCACAAATTTTGAAATGGACAGGGACGCAGATGAAAAGGAGATGACAGCACTGCTGGAAGACCTGAAGGCATTTAACCTGATCATCATAGGCATCCGCAACACAAATATCTACCCATTCAGGGATTATGGCATTGAGGAGAACACCTGGGCATTCATCAGGGAAATAAATAAGTCAAAAAAAGTAGTTCTCGATATTTTTGCCAGTCCGTATGCCCTTTCTGCCCTGGAGACTGCCGAGCTGCCGGAAGCCGTGATCGTATCATATCAGGATAACCGCCTTAGTGAGGAGGTTGGCGCTGAAGTGATCTTCGGTGGAGTAGGGGCCAGGGGCAACCTGCCGGTAGGAATATCCGCTTTGTTTAAAAAAGGTGCCGGCCTGCAAACCGAGGCTGTACGCTTCAGGTTCGTGGAACCGGAAATGATAGGGGTTAAAGATGAATATATCGATAAAGCTGATTCTGTTATCATGTCTGGGATATCCATGAAGGCCTATCCCGGATGCCAGGTGCTCGCCGCGAAAGATGGTAATGTTTTTTATCATAAGGCCTTTGGAACACATACATATGACGAAATACTAAATGTAGAGCTGACAGACCTGTACGACCTGGCATCCCTGACTAAAGTTGCTGCAAGCACGCTCTCCCTCATGGACTGTTATGAGAAAGGAGACATAGACATTGATCAAAGCTTGTCGGCATACCTGCCATACCTCAGGGGAACGAATAAGGAAAATGTCATCATCAGGGAACTGCTTGCCCATCAGTCGGGATTCAGGGGCTGGATACCTTATTTTAGGTATACGGTGGAAGACAGGGAGGCTGATCCTGCCATATACCATGAGGAGCTTGCGGAAGAATACCCGTACAGGGTAGCAGAAGGGATGTATATCCATGAGGAGTACTACAGGGAGATCGTCGACAGCATTCGCTTTTCTTCTCTCCGTGGAGACAATCATTATAAATACAGTGATCTTGGTTTCTATCTTCTGAAAGAAGCCATAGAAGCTGTCAGCAACAGGAATTTTGAGAAGTTTACGGATGATCGGTATTATAAACCGCTGGGATTATCAACAATGGGATATCGTCCGCTGCGGAGATTCGATAAAAACAAGATCACGCCCACAGAAGATGATAAGGAATTCAGGATGCAATTGCTCCGGGGAGATGTTCATGATCAGGGGGCTGCTATGCTCGGTGGTGTATCAGGCCATGCCGGCCTCTTCTCCAATGCATTTGATATGGCTGTGCTCATGCAAATGTTTCTGGATGGCGGAGTGTATGGAGGACGTACTTATGTGAATGAAGATATATTGCAAGAGTTTACGGCAACACAGTTTCCTTTAAATTTGAACAGGAGAGGGATAGGCTTTGATAAGCCGCCCCTGGAATACTATGATGACGGACCTGCCTGCAAGTCTGCTTCCTCTTCAAGCTTCGGGCATTCAGGCTTTACCGGAACCTATGCCTGGGCAGATCCGGAAACAGGATTAGTATATGTGTTTTTGTCAAACAGAGTACATCCTGATGCACATAATTCCAGGATCGTGGATTATAACATCAGGACCAAGCTGCACCAGGTATTTTATGATGCCATTGAAAATATTGCACCATGATCAAACAATTCAGCGACTTATCAGTTTATCAATTCAACCAATTCAACCAATTCAACTAATTCAACCAATTCAACCAATTCAACC
>JBDLIJ010000068.1:0-13745 GCA_039714935.1 Bacteroidota bacterium
GGTGAAGGACATTACCAGGCAGAAGCTGAGTGGCGGCTGCCCTTATTTTATCTTTGTCGGAGCGCTGCACCCCAGGAAGAACCTTGCCCGTTTATTCCAGGCTTTCGACTACTTCAAAGAACAGCATAAAACAGACATAAAGCTGCTTGTGGTAGGTAACAAAAAATACTGGACAAAGGATATACAGGCTGCATATAATGGGATGAGAAATAATAAGGAGATCATCTTCAGTGGCAGGATGCCTGCTGAGGAACTTCACAAAGCGGTAGCTTCAGCACTTGCCATGACCTACGTCAGCTATTTTGAAGGCTTTGGCATCCCTATCATTGAGGCTTATCGCTGTGATACTCCTGTGATTACTTCCAACGTGACCTCCATGCCTGAAGTTGCCGGAGAGGCTGCCGTATTGGTCGATCCCTTTTCAGTGAAGTCAATCGCCGGAGGACTGGAGCAGGTTGCTTTAGATCCTGAGCTCAGGGAAAGCATGATAAAGAAGGGACGAAAAAGAAAAGAAATATTTACCTGGCAAAACTCCGCTCATCAACTGTGGAATGTTATAGATAACGTATTAAGCACTAAAAAATAAAACTATGAATGTTATGATCCTGGGATCAGGGGGGCGCGAGCATGCACTGGCCTGGAAAATATCACAGAGTCCTTTACTGAATGATCTGTATATCGCTCCGGGAAATGCCGGGACACGATTGCACGGAAAAAATATCAGCATCGATAGCGGCGATTTTACAGAGGTGAAGAAATTTGTGCTGAGCCATGATGTCGGAATGTTGGTGGTAGGCCCGGAAGCACCGCTCGTAGAGGGTATCCATGATTTCTTTAAAGATGATCGTGCGCTTGCTCATGTGATGGTGATAGGGCCACTAAAAGCTGCTGCGATGCTGGAAGGGAGCAAGGATTTTGCGAAGGAGTTCATGAAGAAATACAAGATCCCTACGGCAGCATATGCCACTTTTTCAGTGGATAATTTACAGGAAGGCATTGATTTCCTGAAACAAATGAATCCGCCTTATGTGCTTAAGGCTGATGGCCTGGCTGCTGGCAAAGGCGTGCTGATCCTCGATAATCTGGAAGAAGCAGAAATAGAGCTGAAAGCGATGCTTCAGGAAGCTAAATTCGGTGCGGCCAGCAAAAAAGTGGTCATCGAGGAGTTCCTCGACGGGATTGAAATATCATGCTTCGTTCTCAGTGATGGGAAATCGTATAAGATCCTGCCTTCAGCAAAAGACTATAAACGGATTGGCGAAGGTGATACAGGACTGAATACAGGAGGGATGGGGTCCATCTCGCCGGTTCCTTTTGCCGACCCGGAATTTATGCAGAAAGTAGAACACAGCATCATCGCCCCGACCATTCGCGGACTTATTGATGAAGGGCTGGAATACAAGGGCTTTATCTTTTTTGGACTGATCAAGGTGAAAGGCGAACCTTATGTGATTGAATATAATGTGAGGATGGGTGATCCGGAAGCAGAATCGGTGATCCCCCGTATTAAATCAGACCTGCTGCAATTATTTATCGCTGTCGGCAAGGGGACACTGGCGGAAGAGCAGATTGAAACAGACCCCAGATATGTCGCTGCAATCATGCTTGTCAGTGGTGGGTATCCGGGCAGTTATGAAAAAGGAAAGTTGATCAGCGGCCTTGAGGAGATCGATGGCAGCATCATATTTCATGCGGGGACACAATATGATGATTCATCTGCTAAGGTAGTTAGCAATGGCGGAAGGGTGATTGCCATAAGCTCTTTTGGGGATCATCTTGAGGACGCCCTGCGTCATTCCTATGTGAATGCTTCTATGATCGACTTCGAAGGCAAATATTATCGCCGGGACCTGGGAGAAGATCTAAAAGCTTAAAATATTTTTCAAGGTGCTGATAAGATTTTTTAAATCCAGCTATTATTCACAGTATCTCCTGCTGCTCATTATTGCTGCACTATTATGGCTAAGGATATACTTCAGCTCCTGCCCGATGCTTATACCGGGTAAGGAGTCACCGCTATTCTCCATGCTAAATGCGATGATTGGTGCAGAAAGCTTGCATGCAGCACTTATTGGCTTGGTCTTATTACTGTTGAACGCAATCCTGCTGAACTTTATCCTTGTCAGACATGAGCTGCTGCCGAAAAATTCCCTTATTGGTGCACTGGTTTTTATTACGCTGATGAGCCACTCTGTTACCGGCCTTGGCCTGAACCCGGTCCTGTGCGCGACACTTTTTATCATTCCGGCCTTTGACCAGATGCTCAAGACCTACGGCAAGTCTGATCCTTCCAGGCAAGTGTTCAGTGCTGCCATGCTGCTGTCCGTAGCTTCATTGTTTTACTTCCCCTCAGCTGTCCTCCTGATACTCCTTGTATTTTCATTCATCATTTTTGGAACGTTCAGCTTCAGAGTACTGCTGGTAGCCATTGTTGGTGTTATGGCTGTTTACGTATACCTCTTCGTTTATTATTTCATAATGGATAATGTGGAAGGCCAGTATTGTCTTTATATTGAATGGTTTCAGGTCATACCGGCATTTAACATGCCTGCCCCGGGTGTTCAATATATGATATGGGTGGTGATCATATTTGTGTTTGCAACTTCCTTATTGTATTCTCTTTCGCATCTTAACGAGTGGAATATCAGTGTCAGAAAAAAGGTATTGTTGAACTTGTGGTTTATTGGCCTGGCTGCCGGAACCCTGGTTTATACCTGGGATAATTTCTCCATGGCGCTGTTGATCCTGGCTGTACCATTCACAATAGTTATCTCCGCTTACTTTGCAAACAGGAAAAAGATAAGCTTCATTATGGAAGTTTTATATTTGCTATTGCTCCTGCTTATCATTATGAATAATACATTGCTGGCAACATGTTAAGGAAATATCACCATAAAGAATTGCTGGAGGCCGGGCTGGATGAGGCTGGCCGTGGATGTTTTGCCGGGCCGGTATGTGCAGCAGCTGTCATCCTTGGCGAAGGTTTCAGTAACGAGATGCTGAATGATTCCAAACAACTTACCGAAAAGCAACGTAATATCCTTCGCGTAGAGATAGAAGAAAAAGCACTTGCCTGGGCTGTCGCCATGGTCGATAACAATGAGATTGACGAGATCAACATCCTGAATGCTTCATTTCTGGCAATGCACCGGGCTTTAGATAAGCTTGCACAGGTGCCGGAGTTTCTTCTGGTCGATGGTAACCGCTTTAATCCGTATAAAGAGATCCCTCATGAATGCATGGTAAAGGGTGATGCCAGATACTTATCTATTGCAGCGGCTTCTGTGTTAGCTAAAACTCATCGCGACGAATATATGATGGCACTGCATCAAAAACACCCTGAATACAACTGGTTGAGTAATAAAGGATACCCTACGCGTGACCATAAGAATGCTATCAATAAGTTCGGCATTACAGCATACCACCGTAAAAGTTTTAACATGAATGAACAATTAAGTTTAGGCTTTTAACCCCTCACCCCCTCTCCCAATCCCCCCATCCCCCCATCTCCCAATCCCCCCATCCCCCCATCCCCCCCTCTCCCAGTCTCCCCATCTCCCCATCACCCCCTCACCCAGCCTCCCTATTAATTAACAAATCCCTGTTAGTTTAATTTATTTCCACTCAATAATCCTGCCTTTTTTTTGTTATACTTTTGATGAAATAACAATCTCATGTATGGCCCGCAACTCCAGGTTTATTAGTTATGGATTTCTGATCTTCCTCATCCTGGTGATCATTGGTGGTGGATATTATCTGTATAAAAAATATGGCAGTACACATACCAGCCCTGTGGATGCAATCCCGGCGAACAGCGGAGCTTTCATCAGGCTTGACGAGCCGGGTGAACTGATTCGCAGTCTTTCGGAAAAAAATGCGATATGGCAGGATCTGCTGGGAGCCGGACAGGCAAGGGGTGTGCTGACTGATCTGATGAGTGCCGACTCCATATTAATGAGTCGTGGGTATAAGGAGATGCTGGAGCAAGGTAGTATCTATCTGGCATTGGAAAATGATAGTGCAGGCATGGCTGCCTGCATACTCTTTGAGTGGCCATATGGAGCATCTGAGGATGATCTCGATGGATTACTCACTCATATTAGTGGGCGCGCATTACAGAAGAAAAGCATGTCTTTTCTGAATACAAACGGCCACAGCATGAATGACTCTGCCGGATCATATTGTTATTACTTTATTGACCATGGACTGTGTGTTATTGGAAATACCGCAGGCATAGTTAACAACTGCGTTCAGCGCATGAATGATGAGTCAGCATTGCCCGACCCTGATCAATACAGCAGGGTTTCGTCAACATCAGGGCACAATGTAGATGCCAATATTTACATAAATTTTGCCCGTCTGCCCGAACTTGCCAGAAGCATCCTGAGCTCATCATATCATGCAGATAGTAAGATATTACCTGATTTTGGTTCCTGGTCAGAGATTGATCTGCTGATTAAAAATGAGGAGATCCTCATGAATGGATACACGGAAACAATAGATACCCTGAATCAATTTCTGAGCATTTTTGACGGACAGGAGCCTCAGAAAATTGAAATAACCAGGATCTTGCCTTATAACACATCGTTATTACTGAACTTCGGTTTTGGCGATATTAAGAAATTATATCAGAGAAATGCTGTGTACCTGAGCAATGGGGACGTATTTCCTGAAAGGGAAAGCATGCTTGCCAATTTAAAAAATAAGCTCGGACCAAACATAGAAGAATATATGACTTCCTGGGTGGGGAATGAGATCGCCCTTGCCGTGATCAACCCCCACCTTCGTGATCAGAAAAATAATACTTTCATGGCAATTCATGCTAGGGATATAGACCTCGCCACCCGAAAACTCCGGGAATTGTCATCCATCAAATATACATACACTTACAGGGATTATACCATTCAACGTATTACAGATGCTGAACTTATCCCCGCCCTTTATGGCAGGATGTTTTCCATCATGCAAGAGAATTATTATACGCAGCTTGAAGATTATGTTGTATTTGCCAATTCTGCTAAAAGCCTTGAAAATTTTATCAATATTTTTCTTTCCGGAAAAACCCTCGAACAAAACGAAAATTTCAAAAAATTTACAGATAATGTGTCGGATCGTTCAAACCTTTTCTGTTATCTGAATGTAAGGAATTCAACTGAATTACTGCAAGAGGTCCTATCAGATCAGCTTTCATCGTTTATTAAAGAGAACAGGGGGGTGGTGAAAAATTTCGAGGCCATGGCTGTGCAGTTCAAGGCATTAAATAATATGTACTTCACCAGTGTGTACGTGAAGCATAATCCGGCATTTATTCAGGAAGACCTCTCAATATGGAAAGCTTATCTTGATGCACCCGTACATGGGCAGCCTTATTTTGTAAAAGATCATCGTACAAACAACCTTAAGATCGTTGCCTTTGATACGATCAACAATATGTACCTTATTGACCATGACGGAAATATAGTATGGAAGCTTAACCTGGGAGAAAAGGTGATCAGCGATGTGCATACCGTTGATTATTATAAGAACGGTAAGATCCAGTATCTTTTCAATACGGAAAACCGCATTTATCTTATCGACTTGCTTGGCCGCGATGTTGAGGGTTACCCGGTCAGCCTCAGGGATAAAGCCACCAATGGCCTGGCCGTATTTGATTATGATCATAATCGGGATTACCGCATACTCCTGGCTCTCGACGATAACAGGGTGTATAATTATAACATGCAGGGAAAGAAAGTTGATGGCTGGAAGAAGCCCCTGTCAAAAGGCCGGGTTACAATGCCTGTTCAACACCTGAGGGATGGAGGCAAGGATTATTTGATTATTGCTGATGCCGAAGGAAATGTGAAGATAACTGATCGGCGTGGCAAGGAAAGGATAAAGCTGAAGTCGTCAATTATCAATAGTATTCACTCTGAGTTTTATGTGAATGAAACCAATAGCAAGGGAGTAATCCTTACAACGGATAATGAAGGCATGCTTAAGTATATTAAAACCAATGGCAAGCTGGAAACGACGGATTTCGGCAATTTTAGCAAGGACCATTATTTCCTCTACGAGGATTTTGACAACAAAGGCGGAAAAGATTTTATTTACCTCGATGAAAATAAACTGACCGTATTTGACCGCTTCAAGAATATCATCTTCAGTCACCAATTTCAGAATGAGATCCATTCATCTCCTGTCATCATACCGGTATCATCACGAGAGAAACTTATCGGTGTGGTCTCTGAAGAGAGTGGGAAAATCTACCTCTTCAACAGGCAGGGCAAATTGCTGAGTACCCCCGATCATATTGGCAAAACCCGAATGTTGATCGGCAGTCTGAACAGAGATGGTCAGCTGAACCTGATTTCTGGTTCGGGAAATACTATTTATAATTATTATTTCAGGTAAACTTTCCTGTCAGCAAAAGTAGTATACTTGCATATTTCATCATTCGAACACCTGGCTATGAGAAAATTCACATTTATCTTTATTTTTGTCCTTATCGCAGTACTGCAGGCAGCATCGCAATCAATAATTATGAAGGACACCCGCTATTTGAGGAAGCCTATGGAGAAAATTGCAGTGCTCGTACAGGTTCCGGATAAAGATCTGCAACTAAAGCTGGAGCATGAGATACTAGCAGCTTTTGAAAGGAAGGGTATTAGTGCCATGAATGCCTATGATATGATCAAGAGTGACTCTGCATATTATTACAGTACCCTGGAAAGGGAGTTTTCCAATGCAGATGTCGAAGGTATACTCATTGTGAAGCTGGTAAATGTTGAAATTACGGATATGTACATCTTTCCCGGTGATGTGCTGCCACCTGATGCATATAATTATTTCGAATATTATAAAGTGTATTATTATTACGATCTGCCAATAATCTCAGCACCGGATTATCTCTCCAGAGACGACAGAACCTTCAGGATAGATATGAACCTGTATCAGAATAAAGGCGATATGATCGTGATGAGTGCACAAACAGACTTACTCGATCCGCTGAGTCCGGATAAAGCCCTGAAAGGGATGGGCAAAAGGCTGGCACGCCTGCTAAGTTCAAACAAACTCATTAAACGCTGATCCACTATGTACAAAAAACAACTTCTCCTCTCTATTCTTTTTCTCAGCTATTTTTCCTTTAACCTGTATTCCCAACATACGAAAGACTGGTCGATAGTGGCTACCTATGATATTATGGGGAAAGCTTCTGGTCTTGCATGGGATGGTGCAACAAATATCTACTATGGTATTTATGGCGCCAATGGGGATGAAGTTTATCATTTCGATCAGATAACGGGGACGTCTTCACTTCAGTTTACTAACCCTGCCATTGATGATTCATATGGTATGACCTGGGATGGTCAGGATATCTGGATCATCGACCAGCCTTCCAGCAGCGCAGACCCTGCACTTGCTACCCAACTTGATTTAAGTGGGAATATCCTTTCCACCATTGTATTGCCGGATCATTATATGTCGGGTATCGCGTATGATAATGGTGACTTCTGGGTATGTACCTATTACCCCGACCCCGGTACGATATACAAAATTGATAATAGTGGCAGCATTCTAAGCCAGTTTCAATCGCCTGGTGAGCAGCCGTGGGATATCTGCCTGGAAAACGGTGATTTGTGGGTGGCAGATTATTATGATCATATGCTATATAAGATTGATATCAGCGGAAGCATCCTGGAGAGCCATCCAGCTGAAAATATTAAGCCTTCCGGCATCGTATATGACGATAACTACCTCTGGTATTGTGATGGGGAGATCAGTACAACACCCAGTAAACTATATAAGGTTGACCTCGGTGGTGCAGGTACGCCGGCGATCAGCATTCCGGTGAGCTTTCATGATTATGGCATCGTGACCATCAATAGCTCACCACAGTGGAATATGCTGGTATCAAATACAGGCACTGCGCCACTCATTATCAATGAAATTGACATCCCTGCCGGTGAGCCGGTGACCACAAGTGTAATTCCACCTGTAACTGTTGATCCCGGCAATTCAACAAGCATTCCTTTTGTATATACTCCTACCGAGCCGGTCCCGCTTGACATCATCGTGCATGTGATCTCCAATGATCCTGTCAATCCTTCAGAACCCGTACATCTGTCTGGCCATGGAGTGAACTCCGGCCCCAGTGCGCATACTGGAGTGACCACTCATGATTTTGGCATCGTACGACAGGATGCCCATACACGCTGGTTTTATCAATTGAAAAATATTGGTGATGATACACTGATCGTGAGTGGTTATCATTCTTCATGGAGTGAATTTTATGTTTTTCAGGATGAACCTTTCCCAAAGCATATTTTACCCCTCGACTCTGTATTGATAGGCATATGGTTCAACCCTGACCTGCCTGTGTATTATGCAGGGAGTGTTGAGCTCTTTACAAATGATCCTTCTAATGCTACGATTACGCTTGATCTCGAAGGTGAAGGCCTGAAAAAGGATTGGGTCATCGGAGATGTGCTCTGGCATTATAATATTGATGCGAGCTTTGATAACAGCCCCAAGGCCATCGACTATATTGATGATGTTACGCACGATAGCATTGAAGATGTGATCGTTTGCAGTGAAGATAATTATATCAGGTGCTTTAATGGAAATGCCTCAGGAGAAGGAGATGTGATGTGGGAGCGACATATATACAGTGGCTCGGTATACAGCCAGCATGGAATCGATATCATGGATGCGAATGCTGATGGTGTAGAAAATGTAATCATTGGTACGACAGGTGGCGACAGGTCTATTATTGCAATGGAAGGAAATACCGGTGACTTGCTATGGTATCATCAGACCAATGAGTATGGTGATGGTGGATGGGTGTATCAGGTAGATTGCTCATTTGATTATAATGGGGATGGAATAATTGATGTGCTTGCAGCAACGGGAGATGATTCCGGAGATACAGGACCGAAAAGAGTTTATTGTCTGAATGGAGCAGATGGTGAATCAATCTGGGAATGTTATACGGATGGGCCTAATTTTTCGTGTTTAGGTGTTAAGGACTTTACAGGCGACGGTCAGGCCGATGTGATAGGAGGGGCATCCAGCAACTGGGAGGACGAAGGAAGGGTATTTGGGATTAATGGAGCAGACGGAAGCATAGAATGGACATTTATTGTCGGCGGAACCTCGGTCTGGGCCATTGAGCAATTGAATGATATCAACGGCGATGGTGTTTCAGATATCATCGTCGGGGACGGTGTTTTGTCAGGAGGGCATGTTTATTATCTTGATGCCGCAACAGGACTGGAAATTCATTCAGCTAATCTCGGACACACGATCAACCATTTTTCAAAACTTGACGATATAAACAGTGATGGCCATCCTGATATCCTGGTTGCCTATGGTGGCAGTAACGGTATTGTTCTTAGCGGACTTGATGCTTCAACACTATGGTTTCATTCCCTGGCTGACAAGGCATGGGTTGCCGATGCAATCGGAGATCTTACCGGTGATGGCCTGAAGGATGTTATCATTGGCACCCTGTACACTGATAACTATTGTTACTTCCGGGATGGACTAAATGGAGATGAATTGATGGCCATTAATTATGGCACACCCGTTGATGCAATCAGGGCTATTCCTGATATCGTTGGAGATTATTCGATGGAAATGATCGCTGGTGGACGAAATGGAAAGTTATTCTGCTATTCGGGTGGGGTGAATGCCTCCACCGCTGTTGACGACATGAGTGTATCTCATACCGGCATTGCTGCAAATTGCTACCCAAACCCATTCACTCCCGGTGCCGGCTATGGCACAACAATTACATATATACTTGATGCGCCGGCTTATACTGAAATAAACATTTATAATATCAATGGTCAGATGCTTGGCTGTCTGGATAGAGGTGAGAAGCAACAGGGTAAGCACTCTCTTCAATGGAATGGTCACAGCACTACGGGTAAGCAACTTCCCCCCGGTATCTATTTATGCAGAATTTCTGCGGGGAATAATCCGCTTATCTTGAAAATTTCGCTTATGTAAGCACCAATAGCAACATTGCCGGCTTTATCCGGTGAAAAGTCTGGATGAACAAATCAATACATGCTTACTCGATTTCATTTATGCTGATAGCATAGATGGGAAATAATTCCCCCACAGGTCTTCAGCAGCCCTTTTTCTTTTAACAGGGTGATCTTCCAATCTTGCTGCAAGGCAGTTTGCACCTTTGCGGCAATCATATCCGGGATGTGACATCATTGCTTTTAATTCCGACATATTGTGCGTCTCATCAATTTTAATGACCTCATGTTCCCAAACGCCTTCTTTCAGTATGCGTTTTGTGATGGCATAGATTCCCCCTTCTGCCTTTAGGCGGTCAGGCCCGGCAAATGTGTAAAAGCGGTATTTTTTACCCGTTCGTCCAGTTAAATAAATCATCTTAATCTCAGTCATATCTATCTCTCCCTATGCATATACTGTACATGCTTATACTCAGGCAGGTACAGGGATAACATTCATGAACCAATTAAGGATAAAAACCTGTGGTTATAGCCCCGGGTATCTTGGGCTGGGCAGATATAAACCAACAGGCAGATCCGGCCTTAAACTATGGTTTTGCCTAATATACGAAATTTTTGCCCGAAATGCAAGTTTAAAAATATCTGCAGGCAGAATTTCAGCTGCTTTTATGGCTCCTCAAAATTTATAAGGGCATTCCGTAAATCTGTGATGGAAACGGGTCTTGCCAGTATCTTACGCTTGCTGTCGAGGAGAAACATCGTGGGTGTTGCATAGATGCTGTAATCGATGGCAGCTTTCGAATCCCAACCATGAAAATCGGAATAATTGATCCAATTGGTTGCTAAGCCTGAAAGTGCATTTGAATATTCCATTCTGCTGGTGTCGATGGAGATAGCAAGCACTTCAAAGTCAGCAAGCTCAGGGTCGCTATAAGCCTTTTTAAGTTCAGGAACCATGGCTTCACAATGCGGGCACCAGCTGGCCCAGAAAAATACCAGGATAAGATCACGATCAATGTCAGTCATACGAAAAGTGCTGCCATCGGCACGCTGGATTTCAATACCAGGAGCTACATTTCCTACCGCCATCCTGCGCAGGTTCTCTATCCTTTTCTGTAATTCCGACTTCCTGTCTTCATTGATACAAGTATTGGCCGGTTCGTAGTTCCCGGCAATATGTGATATAACTTTATCAAAGCCATACATGTCGAAGCCCTCAATGAGGTATTGCATAAGAAAGTCATAAACCTTCCCATTATCCATGGCCCGGTGTAAGATGCTGTCAACAGCCTGAATAAAGTAATATTCCTGTATTTCCTTACTCATATTGCTGCCAGAATAAAATGCCAGGTAGTCGATGGCTTTACCTGTAAGCACATTTGTGTTTAGTAAAATGGTATCATTAAAATCGATATCATCAAGGAAGTGACCCTGGTTATAGGCCTGATAGTTCTCCCACTTAAAGTGCTCAGGGTAAATAAGGGGGAGATCATTTTTTATGATATGGGCAACCAGCGTATGCGAATATTCTTCCTGGATGCGCTCGGTGTACGCTCTGAAATCCAATTGAATCGAATGGAAATGTTCTTCTGTAAGCTGATAATAATTATCCTCATCAGGATAATATCGCAGAATTTCCATCAACATGCCTGCTTTACCGGTGTATTTGTCAGCCCTGGTGATATAATCATAATAGATCATGTTTTCAATGGAAAATATGATCTCCGGAAGTTGATTTTCCCTGGGGTCATATTTCAGGCTTATATCTTCATTATTATAAATGAAATTAAACAACGGCCTGTTGCCAATGGCTAAAGAATAAAGCCCCGGTGCTGTTTTCTTTTTTAAGTCGAAGCTGAACCACCCGTTTTGATTCGTTCTGCATGAATCGATAAAACGATGTTTGTCGCCGAAATATTCAAGTAGGGTGACATTCTGGTTTATATGCCCGTTAATACTGCCTTCAACCTTATGTTGAGCAAAAGACAGCAGAGAAAAAGATGACAGAAAAACAGCAATAACTAAAAACCTCATCATGATCTATATTATGCCGGTAAAAATAAAGAAAATTGTGCTAAATAAAAGCTTGATCAGATTTCAAAAATATAGACGGGATGGCTGGTAGTATCCGAAAGATGGATTTTATTTTTGACTTCAACACGGACCCTGTAGCTACCTGGTTCTATATACTTATAATGTCTGACACTGTCAGAACAGAAGGGTGTATCCCAAATGCCATCGCCCTGCCAATCCCAGCGGAATTTCAAATCTTCAAGCTCAGAATGAGGATCCCAGCTTTCAGTGGCATCGAAAAAGATGATCGTATTACTGCTACATGAATCCGGTATGGCTTCAAGAGTGGCAACCGGTGCTACACTGTCGGCATAAACATATACATGAAATACCTCTGTGTCTGTCCATCCCAGTGAATTTATCGCCTCCAAAGTTACCTGGTATTCTCCTGCCACTTCAAATTGATAATTCATTAGCTTGTTGGGTGAATAATCCGTATCGAAAATTCCATCGCCATCCCAATCCCATCGTATCTCAATACTTTCTGCCGACTCTCCCTCACTGGAAGTGCCAGATGCATCAAAGGTGAATACTGCTGTAAAAGGACCTGTGGTGGGTTGAACCGAAAAGCTGGCAACAGGCCCATTTTCTTCAACTTGCTTTTCGCATGATAATAATCCCATCAACAGGATTACCATCATAAGGATCGTAGCGTACCTCATTAGCTCGTAATTAAGTTCATCATCCCGAAGCTGCTTGTGAGAACAAATCGTATTCAACATGCATGTTCTCCTTCAGGAGATGTTGGGTTTCGTATAGATTTAGGGGGTGAAAGTACAACATTAAAATTATTCGAACAAGCATAAATTTAACAAAATATTAACAATTGTGTTTCCACGGTGATTGTCATGTAAATCAATGATTTTAGAATTATATTAACAAATGCATAACAATCTCTCCAATTTTGCATTAATTTTGTAATCGTATCAAATCTTTATAATATTATACAGAGGAGTGGAATGAAAGCACGTCAAATGAAGTTGATCATGCCCTTTATCATCGGGATGCTGATATTGGTTTTTCAATTCGCCCCGGTATACGCTCAGGTACCTACAACAGGTGATTGTCTGGGAGCCATACCGGTATGTGAATCTTATTATTTTCAGCCTCTTACTTCGAATGGAGTGGGCAACTATCCAAATGAGGTAGGAACCGGACAGACCTGTCCTTACAACTGCCTTTGGGGGGAAGCAAACAGTGTTTGGTATATATTTACGGTGCAGCAATCTGGTGATCTTAGTTTTGTCATCACTCCGGTAGACCCAAATGATGATTACGACTGGGCATTATATAATCTGACATTGTACAGGTGCGAAGATATTATCCAGCATATGTCAACGGTTACGTACAGCTGTAACTCTGCTGGCGGTGCCGGACTGCATGGGCCCACAGGAGCATACAATGGGTTTGACGATTGTGCCGGTGGGGGCACAGCAAACGGGAATACTCAATGGAATGCGAACATCCCGGTTATAGAAGGACAGACTTTTGTATTGTATATCAGCGACTGGACACAATCGCCAAGTGGTTATTCACTTGATCTGAGTGCGTCAACGGCCGTGATATATGACGATGTGCCACCATATATTCTATCTGTAGATGAAGGCTCGGTAAACGGTTGTGATGAAACGCAGATAGATATTCAATTTTCAGAGAACATAACATGCTCCGGGATTACACCATTCCTGTTTTCTATTGAGG
>JBDLIJ010000069.1:0-13650 GCA_039714935.1 Bacteroidota bacterium
ATGAATCCACGGGGATGACCTCAGGGGCCGGCTGCTCTGCCTGCTGCTGTTCACGTATGGCTGCCTGCTCAGCCCTGTTCACTTCATTAATTGAATCAGATATCCGTCTTTTTCTTTCTTTGGCCACTTGCTCCTGCCTCTGCTGCTCCAATTCTTCTTCCGAGGGCTGCATCCACAAACTCCAGCCAATAAAAATGGCGAAGATCAAGATAAGCCCGATAATAGTATTCCTGTTCATTTAAGCAATTTTAAAAATGAGTTGGCAAATATACTGCAAATATATGTGCCTGATTGCTAATTATTTTGATTTGCTGTGCCTGACGCAAGCTTCCACAAAGCTAACGAAGAGCGGGTGTGGCCTGGCGACAGTACTCTTATATTCGGGATGGAACTGAACTCCTACAAACCAGGGGTGATCAGGTATTTCCATCATCTCAACGAGATCTTTGCCGGGGTTGATACCCACAGGGACCATTCCATGCTTTATAAAATCATCAAGGTACTTATTGTTAAACTCGTAGCGATGGCGATGTCTCTCCTTTATGTTCTCCTCGCCATATATTTTAAAGATCTTGCTGTCTTTGTTGATACGACAAGGATATGCACCAAGCCGCATGGTTCCGCCTTTATCATCTATCGACTTCTGATCTTCCATCAGGTCGATGACAGGGAAAGGTGTATCAGGCAAAAACTCAGTGGAGTGCGCCTTATTAAAGCCCAGCACATTGCGACCGAACTCAATCACTGCGCATTGCATACCGAGGCAGATCCCAAAGAATGGCACCTTATTTTTCCTGGCCCAGCTGATGGCTGAGATTTTCCCTTCTATCCCCCTCTCTCCGAAGCCTGGCGCCACCAGGATACCGCTGAGTTCCTTCAGCAGACTTGCTGCATTGTCATCGGTGATCATTTCCGAATGAATGCTGTGCACCTTCACTTCAATTTCATTTTCGGCACCGGCATGGATAAAAGATTCCAGGATGGACTTATAAGCATCTTTGAGCTCTACGTATTTCCCGATAAGACCAATATTAACCGTCCCTTTAGGGTTTTTTAATTTCTTTAAAAAGCGCTCCCAGTTCGTCAGGTCCGGAAAGTTTGCCAGTGGCATTTCTGTTTTCTTCAGTATCTCTTCATCCAGTTTTTCCTCCCTCATGAGGAGGGGCACATCATAGATGCTTTCGGCATCAATAGATTCCTTCACGGATGATATAGGCACATTGCAGAAAAGCGATATCTTCTGCCTGATATTTTCACCGATATTTATTTCCGACCGGCAAACAATGATATCGGGCTGCACTCCCGCTTCAAGCATGGTTTTCACTGAATGCTGTGTTGGCTTGGTCTTCAGCTCCTCAGCAGCTGCAAGGTAAGGGATAAGTGTAAGGTGGACTACTACACAGCTATTTCCTAATTCGAAACGCATCTGACGTATCGCCTCCACGTAGGGTAAAGATTCGATATCCCCCACGGTCCCTCCTACCTCGGTGATCACAAAATCATAATTGCCGGTATCTCCCAGCACCTTGAATGATCGTTTGATCTCATCTGTAATATGCGGGATCACCTGCACGGTTTTCCCCAGGTAGTCGCCATGCCGCTCCTTGTTGATCACCGTCTGATAAATCCTCCCGGTGGTCACATTGTTCGCCTGGGAAGTATTTACATTTGAGAAACGCTCATAATGTCCAAGGTCGAGATCGGTTTCCGCACCGTCCTCCGTAACATAACATTCGCCATGCTCATAAGGGTTAAGCGTTCCGGGGTCTACATTGATATAGGGATCGATCTTCTGGGTTGTAGTTGAGAACCCCCTCGCCTGCAACAGCTTTGCTATGGAGGCTGTGATGATTCCTTTACCCAGTGACGATGTTACTCCACCTGTTACAAAAATGTATTTGGTTGTTGACATGATTTATACTTAGCTGAATATTTTTGTTTTACTAGTAATACCTGAATCTTTTAACGCCGGCCACGTGCTTTGCAAGCCTGATCACCTGTATGGTATATCCGAACTCATTATCATACCAAATATACACAACTATGTTTTTCCCGTCTTCAGACACCTGTGTGGAAGGAGCATCATATATGCCGGCTACCGGGTCTCCGATAAAGTCTGTTGATACCGATTCATTGGAGGCTGAATAGCGGATCTGTTCAACGAGATCACCTGTGAGGGCAGCATTTTTTATGATCGCATCAACCTCTTCCTTGGTGGTATTATTTTTAACGGTCAGTGATATTATGGCCAGTGAGACATTGGGTATGGGCACCCTTACCGCATTGGCGGTCAGCTTTCCTTTAAGTGAAGGGATCGCTTTGGCGGCAGCGGAGCCTGCACCGGTGGAGGTGATCACCATATTCATGGGTGCTGACCTTCCACGACGCGGCTTTTTATGATAATTATCGGTAAGGTTCTGGTCGTTGGTAAAAGCGTGTATGGACTCTATATGCCCTTTCTCAATGCCCAGCTTGTTTTCCAGCACGGAGAGTGTCGGGACAATGGCATTGGTAGTACAAGAGGCCGCAGAGAAGACATTCTCATTCACGATATCCAGGTCTTTATGGTTGATGCCATATACGATATTGGGGATATCTCCTTTTGCCGGTGCAGTAAAAATTACCTGGCTGATGCCTTTTGACTTCAGATGCCTTCCGAGGCCCTCCCTGTCCTTGAATATTCCTGTATTATCAAGAAGCAGTGCATTGGTGATGCCTTCAGCTTCATAGTCGAGTTCTTCGGGTGTACTGCCGGCCATCATCTTTACCACATGGCCATTTACATAGATGGACTTATTTTCAAAATCTTCAATCACATTACCCCTGAACGGGCCATGGATTGAGTCATGCCTGATCAATGATGCACGCTTAGCAATATCTTCGTCCGTTACTTTGCGGGTTACTACCGCACGCACCCTGAGCTGGCTTCCATTCCCCTGTATGATAAGCTCTCTTAAAAGCAGGCGGCCAATACGCCCAAAGCCAAACAATACAACATCCCTGGGCTCACTGTATTCGGGAGACTTGGAAATACCATCTTTCAGCTTATCAGCGATAAAGGCTTTTGCATCCTTGTAATTATCCTTCTCTTCACACCACTCCTTATTCAGTTTTCCGATATCGAGCCGTGCACTCTGAATATCTGTTTCCTCTATGGCCCTGGTAAGAATTAGCGAGTCATGGATGCTGAGGGGATATCCGACGACATTGGTGGCATAAGAATGTTTATGCAGGATCACGCTTGCACTACGGTCGATCAGCTGGCTTCTGAAGAGGATAAGTTCAACGGTCCTGTCAAGAAATAATTTCCCTACGAGGTTTGCAAACTCCAGGGCACTCTTTTCTTCTTCAATCCAGGTTTTCAATGAGCTTTCATAACGGTTTAGTCCCATAACATAAAATGTTTATTGAAGGTGTTTGAAAATATCAGGCTAAAGTTAATGGATTTGCCTGATTTCTTTGGGATTCAAAAATATAAAAAAAGGGATAACAAACATTTATTGTTATCCCTTTTTTATTGACAATTTTTCTTATTCGCCAAGGTAAGCTTTCAGCAGTTTACTGCGTGATGTATGTTTCAGCCTCCTGATGGCTTTTTCTTTTATCTGGCGAACCCTTTCCCTGGTCAGGTCAAATTTAGCGCCGATTTCCTCGAGCGTAAGTCCGTGAGCCATACCTATTCCGTAATAGAGGTTGATGACATCCCTTTCCTTGTCGGTAAGTGTAGCGAGTGAACGCTGTATCTCTTTGTTGAGGGATTGGCGCATGAGGTCCTTATCTGTTCTCGGCACATCGTCGCTGACAAAAACGTCAAGGAATTTGGTATCTTCCTCCTGGTTGAGGGGGGCATCCATAGACACATAACGGGTGGTGATCTTCATGGCCTTGTCTACCTTGTATTCCGGCAGTTCCATCAGCTCTGCGATCTCATCTATCAGGGGTGCACGCTCAAAACGCTGTTCAAGGCGGGAGGTGGCTTTTTTGATCTTATTCAGGGAACCTACCTGGTTGAGAGGCAGCCTGACCAGGCGTGATTGCTCGGCGAGTGCCTGCAATATCGACTGGCGGATCCACCATACCGCGTAGGAAATAAACTTAAACCCCCTTGTTTCATCAAAGCGTTTGGCAGCTTTGATCAATCCAAGGTTTCCCTCATTGATCAGATCAGGAAGGCTGAGCCCCTGGTTTTGGTATTGCTTGGCCACTGAGACTACAAACCTGAGATTGGCTTTTGTCAGCTTTTCAAGCGCAATATGATCTCCTGATTTTATTCTTTTCGCAAGTTCAACCTCTTCCTCTGCTGTGATCAGTTCCTCCTTTCCAATATCCTGCAGGTACTTATCAAGTGAAGCGGTTTCTCGATTGGTTATTGATTTTGTGATTTTTAATTGTCTCATAAGCTTCTATCTCCAATTCTATATCCCCGACAATTATTTCGTAATCGTTTTGGGAAACATGCAAAGGTACAAAATCAAAGCCTTTTTTAAAAATATTTAAGGCATTAATTTGTAAAAAATATGTTAATTATTTATAAAAAGTCTAAATTATAATCGAATATTCTAATAAATAAATGCTTATCCGGCTAATATGTTCAATACCGGCTGTAATTTTAACGGGAATTTACGAAGTGATAGTCTTGGGCTGCTGTTAAATTTTGTTAAAAGGGTAGCGGGTGCAGGTCAAGTTAGCCGTTCAATCCAGTATACATCATAGTCACTTCGACAATCTATAATATATCGGATATAACTCAAAACTCAAAACTCAAAACTAACTCAACCCTCAGCCCTATCAATAGATAGAAAGAGGAGAAGGTGAATGTGATAGATGATGAAGAGGTTTTGGAAACACTTCGCCATTATTATTACCTTTGCCTATAGGAGCATAATTTTCCTTCAGGCATGAATATTCCTTTCGAAAAATATCACGGCACAGGCAATGATTTCATTATCATCGACATCAGGCATCATGCCATTCCTGATGATCCTGAAATGATAGGGCTGTTATGCGACCGTCACTACGGCATTGGTGCGGATGGCCTGATCATGCTGTCAGCATCTGCCGGCAATGATTTCAGGATGCGATATTTCAATGCAGATGGCCGGGAGGCCAGCTTATGCGGCAATGGAGGCAGGTGCATTGCAGCCTTCGCACACAAGCATGGGATCATCAAAGAAGAAGCTCACTTCACTGCCGCTGATGGCGATCACAGCGCATATGTGCTGGCAAAGAAAGGAAATACATATACCGTCAGCCTGGAAATGCAGGATGTGAAGATCGCCCATTGGAAAGACGGCCATATTTTCCTGGATACGGGATCGCCACACCTTGTCAAAGAATGTGAAGGCCTGTCGACACTGGATGTCTTTACAGAAGGAAAAAAGCTCAGGCATGCCCCCACTTTCGCCCCTGAGGGGACGAATGTAAACTTCGTGGAAGAAGCTGAAGGTGTACTTAATATCCGTACCTATGAAAGGGGCGTGGAAGATGAAACATTATCATGTGGCACAGGGGTCACCGCTACTGCCATCGCACGGGCGATCCGTGACGACCTGGGATCGCCCGTTCATGTAAAAGCTATTGGGGGCACACTCAAAGTTTCATTTATCAGGACAGACACTCATTTTACCAGCATAAAACTGGAAGGCCCGGCTGAATTTGTTTTTAAGGGTGAAGTAGAAATTTAATTACGCATGAGATCAAAAAACTTACAATTAAGAGCCTTGGAGCCATCAGATGTTGATCTGCTGTTTAAATGGGAGAACGACACCTCCGTATGGCATCTCAGCAGCACCCTCACACCCTTTTCCCGCTTTACATTAGAGCAGTACGTGATGAATGCCGGGGAGGACATCTATGCAAACAAACAGCTCAGGCTCATGATCGACATCATTGATGATCATCATCCACGGACTATCGGGTGCATCGACCTCTTTGATTTCGACCCTTCGCACATGCGGGCCGGGATCGGAATTATGATCATTGATAGTGAAAGAAAAAAAGGCTATGCTTCAGAAGCACTGGACCTTATGATAGATTATGCATTTAACAGACTGAACTTACACCAGTTATACTCTAATGTACTGCAAATTAATACTGCAAGCTTAGAATTGTTCAAAAGGAAACATTTTGAGCTAATAGGAGTAAAAAAGGATTGGATAAAGCTTAATAATAACTGGCAGGACGAATATATCTTACAACTCATTAATCAGAACTCTGCAGACTAATCATGACCTACTATCACACAAAATACGGATCACAAAAAAAAAGAAAACGCCCGCGATGGGTCAGATTCATCCTGTTCTTTCTGCTGCTGATGATCATAGCCTCTCTGATCGGAGCATACCTCCTGTACAGGGTCGTATATAAAAGCAACGTGTGGACTCAGGGCGAGGCCAGCACTTCCATATATATACCTACGGATGCAAACTTTGATGATGTAAAAACCCTGCTGTACAGCCAGGGGCTCATCATCCACCGTGCTTCCTTTGAATGGCTGGCCACGAAGAAAAAATATCCCGAGCTGATCAAACCCGGACATTATATCGTCATGGATGGCATGAATAATGATGCCTTGATAAATATGTTACGCCTGGGAGAGCAAACAGCTGTCGATGTTACTTTTAACAACATCAGAACAAAAGAGCAGCTTGCACAAAGAGTCGCCGCACAGATAGAAGCTGATTCAGGCTCTTTGATGGCTTTGATGAATGATTCGGTGTACTTTGCCAGAGCAGGATTAACAAGCGAAACGGCCTTAACACTCATGATACCGAACACTTATGAGTTTTTCTGGAATACCTCAGCAAAACAGTTCATGGACCGCATGCACAGGGAGTATACCTTGTTCTGGGATGATAAAAGAGATGCCAGTCTGGAGAGAAGCGGGCTGAGCAGATCTGAAGTGGTGATCCTGGCATCTATTGTTGAAAAAGAAACCAACAAGAATGATGAAAAAGCCAATATTGCCGGGGTATATATCAATCGCCTGAAGAGAGACTGGCTGCTACAGGCAGACCCGACACTGGTTTACGCATCAGGAGACTTCGGACTCAGGAGGGTTTTAAATATACATAAGGAGATTGACTCGCCCTACAATACTTACAAATATTCCGGTCTGCCACCGGGCCCTATTTGTATTCCCTCTATCGCATCCATTGATGCTGTGGTGAATTTTGAAGACCATAACTATTTTTTCTTCTGCGCTAAGGATGACCTCTCAGGCTATCATGCATTTGCCCGCACAATAACCCAGCATAACCGCAATGCCCGAAAGTACAGAAGAGCCATAGAAAACAGGAAATAGACCAATTCTGCCTATGAACGGAATTTATGATGCCTGCGCCTCCTTTCTGAAAAAAATATCCAGGGCGATCATTCCGTTGATCCTGTTAATTGTTATCA
Organism: Bacteroidota bacterium; assembly: GCA_039714935.1. Classification (GTDB taxonomy): domain Bacteria; phylum Bacteroidota; class Bacteroidia; order Bacteroidales; family B18-G4; genus B18-G4. Next base: position 7,402 of record JBDLIJ010000069.1, read on the forward strand.
GCTCTTCCGCTTCAGGCCAGTCCGACACCAGCATGCTTAATCGTAAACGTTTAAATTTCCTCATCATAGGAGGTTCGGCAGCATATGCAGGAACGATGGCAGGCTTGTATCATTTATGGTATAAAGATTATGCCGGAAGCTCATTTCATTTCACCAACGACAATGATGAGTGGATGGGACTTGATAAATGCGGGCATTTCACCACTTCCTACTGGATAGGGAGGCTTGGTTATCATTCATTGAAGTGGGCGGGCGTTAAAGAAAAGCATGCTGTGTGGTACGGGGGCACAACAGGACTGTTTTTTCTTACCACCGTCGAAATTTTTGATGGGTTTTCGGAAGGCTGGGGAGCATCAGTGGGCGACATCTTTGCAAATGTAGCAGGGGCCGGTCTGTTTATCGGGCAGCAACTGCTCTGGGAGGAACAACGCATCAGCATAAAGTTTTCTTACCATCCCACTGATTACGCACAATACCGGCCTGACGTGCTGGGAAGCAATCACCTTGAACGATTGATAAAAGATTATAATGGCCAGACATTCTGGCTCAGTGGCAATATTCACTCATTTCTCAGTCAGGAATCCCGGTTTCCGAAATGGCTTAACGTGGCAGCAGGATATGGTGCCAAAGGCATGCTGGGAGGAAGCGAAAACCCTGCTGAATATGAAGGCAATGCGCTTCCGGAATGTAAGCGGACACCACAGATTTTTCTCTCCCTGGATGTAGACCTCAGCAGGATCCCTACCCGCTCGAAAGTGTTAAAGGGTATATTTACAGTTCTGGGATTTATAAAAATACCCCTGCCTACCTTAGAATATAATGCAGAAGATAATTTTCAATTCCATTATCTTTACTTTTGACGGATGCAAATAAATAAAACTATCTTCTGGGACTGGAATGGCACCTTGCTGAATGATATGCATGTATGCGTTGATGCCATGAACATATTGTTAAGGGAAAGAAATAAAATGATCATCGACGAGCAGATATACCGTGAGATCTTCACCTTTCCTGTAAGGGATTATTATACAAAAGCAGGATTTGATTTCAGGCTTGAGCCATTTGAAAAGCCTGCATTGGAATTTATCGAACACTACGATACGCTTGTGAGGGATGCCGATCTGTTCGGCGATGTCAGAGATACGCTGCAGCACGTACAGGACAAAGGCTACAATCAATTAATTCTTTCCGCTGCAGAACATGATTTTTTAAATGAACTGGTGACGGCACATGGTATTAGTCACTATTTTCGTACGATCTCCGGTATCGACAATCATTATGCTGCCGGGAAAACCGATAATGCACTCAAGCTTATTAACAGCCTTGACGGAGAGGCCGGCGAGGTCATCCTTATTGGCGACACCATCCATGACCATGAGGTTGGAGAAGAACTGGGCATCAGGGTCATTCTTGTTTCCAGGGGACATCAGTCTGAAAAACGCCTGAAAGAAACCAGGCGCGAAGTAGTGGGTGATTTAAGGAAACTGATGGAGATTATATAAGCCTACTGCCTACTGCCTACTGCCCACCCTCTTCCGTCTTACGAAGGTGTCCTCTGACGAATGTTTCTTTTTTATTAACCACACCCTTTTCATTGAAATAGATCCAGAGGCCATTCTTGAAGTTGTTCTTATACATCCCCGACACTTCCGGAACACCATTAAGGTGATAGATCAGCATGAGGCCTTCCAGCCTATCGTTGATGTAGGTTGCTTTGAGCTTTAATTTGCCATCGGTAAAATATTGTTTCCACACCCCTTCTTTCCTGCCAAGTTCATAGGGTATCTCTTCGGCCACTTTTCCGTTCGGGTAAAAATTAAGCACCGTGCTGTCAAGTTTTCCATTAATATAATATTCACGGGATAGGTGAAGCCCGTCAAAATCGCTGTAGTAGTTCCATGTGCTGTCTTTCACCTTGTCGAGATAATTCCCCTCTCCCATCAGGCGACCGTTGTCATGAAATACTTTTGTACGCGACCTTCTGCCCATATCATGCATTTCAGATATAGCTTTCACCTTACCGTTCGGATAATAATATGTAAATGTACCAACAGGGATATTGTCAACAAAATGACCTTCAAACTTCAGGTTCCCATCTACATCATACGACTTCCATTCACCCTGTCGCCGTCCCTGTCCATCCACCTCGTTTACATTCGAATTTAGCAACTCCTGACTATATCCGAATACGGCCATGATAATGAAACAGCTAAAAAGAAAGTTTTTTTTCATCACAGAATGATATTTCGCGAATGCGCTGTTGACTGATTTGTATGCAATTTATATTTATTACTTTTGCTCAAAAGTAATAATAATCTGCAATCCATGAACTCATATTCTTCCCGGCTTCTGGAACAGTCCGTAAATGAACTCTCTCGTTTGCCCGGCATTGGAAAAAAGACCGCTTTAAGGCTGGCCTTGCATTTGCTAAAGCAGGAAGATGCAACGGTAACAAACCTTACAAGTGCCATTGCAGACATGAAAGAACAGATACATTTCTGCAAAGTATGCAGTAATCTTTCTGACCAGGATATTTGTCAGATATGTGACAACCCCAGGAGAAACCGGGGGGTGATATGTGTAGTGTCAGATATCAGGGACATCATGGCAATTGAGAATACCGCACAGTATAATGGGGTGTACCATGTATTGAATGGCATCATCTCCCCTATTGATGGCATCGGACCAAACGATCTGAATATTAACGCACTTATTGAGCGGATACAGAGGGATGAAGTCAAAGAGATCATTTTTGCTCTTTCGGGCACTATAGAGGGCGACACCACAAGTTATTACATCTTCAAAAAAATAAGCGGGTATCATATTCCGGTAAGCACCATAGCAAGAGGAATTTCTGTGGGAGATGAACTGGAATATGCTGATGAAGTGACCCTGGGCAGGTCAATCATGAACCGCATGCCATATGAAAGCGGATTAAAATAGCCCCCCTTCGCTGCACTTAATCATCACCATTATCGGTAAACAGGTCGAGCTGGTTTTCTGTGATATAGTATTCTTCCGGCACCTCAACAGCATAATTACTAATATAAGGTCGGATCATTTTCTTGATTAACTTGTTTGGAGTGGTTTTCCTGGCGTGGCAGTAGTTGATGAGGGATTTCTTTTGTTTGGCTGACAGCTTGATGCGCACTTCGCTGTATCTGACCTTTTTTCTTTTCTTTTTTCTTGCTGCCATCTTACTGATTAATGAATGCCAAGGTAAAAAAAATACGGGTCTCTATATCAGCTTTTCAATTTTGTTGATAACTTCCCTGGCCAGACGCTCTGATGCCTCAGGGGAGTTGCTCTCGGCATAAATACGGATGATAGGCTCTGTGTTTGACTTTCTGAGGTGCACCCATTCTTTTCCGAATAAGATTTTGATCCCGTCAATTGTAATGACTTCTTTGTCGGCATATGCTTTTTTGACATCTTCCAGGATAGCATCAACATCTGTTCCTGCATCAAGTTCAATTCTGTTCTTGGAGATATAATAGTCGGGGTATCTTGACCTTAATTCTGAGCAGCTCACCCCTTCCTTTGCCAGGTAGCTGAGAAAGAAAGCGATCCCTACCAGTGCATCCCTGCCATAATGCAGCTCAGGGCATATCACACCCCCGTTTCCTTCTCCTCCTACCACTGCCTTGACCTTTTTCATCATATTTACAACATTCACCTCCCCAACGGCAGATGCGTGGTATTCAGCCCCATAGCCTTCTGTAACATCGCGCAGGGCTGCTGTTGACGAAAGGTTTGAGACCGTATCCCCACGTTTATTCTTAAGGATATAATCAGCTACAGCCACCAGTGTATACTCTTCGCCAAACATTTCTCCATCCTCTGTGATAATGGCCAGTCGGTCAACATCGGGGTCGACAACAAAGCCCAGGTCGGCACTCCCTACCTTTACTGCTGCAGCGATCTCAGTCAGGTTTTCAGGGAGTGGCTCAGGGTTATGCGGAAATTCTCCCGAAGGGTGACAATATAGTTCGGTGATATGAGAAACGCCCAAAGCCTTCAGCAAAGCAGGCAGGGCAATCCCTCCTGTGGAGTTTACACAGTCGATCGCAATATGAAAATTCTTTTTCCTGATCATTTCCACATCCACAAGGGGAAGATCAAGAATGGCGTGAATATGTTGCAGTATGGCTTGATTATCCTGTTTGTAAGTACCCAGATCATTTACTCCGGAAAAGACCATATCCTCTGATTCAGCCAGTTTTAAAACCCGTGCACCATCTTCCGCCGTAATAAATTCACCATCGGAATTCAATAATTTGAGTGCATTCCAGTGGCCGGGATTATGGCTTGCCGTAAGGATGATCCCACCGTCCGCCTTTTCAAGCATAACCTTCATTTCCACTGTTGGAGTGGTAGAAAGACCGACATCGATCACATCCGCACCCATACCCATCAGTGTTCCGGTAACCAGATTATTTACCATCTCACCTGAAATGCGCGCATCGCGCCCAACAATAAATTTTAAACTATCGGCCTTCGCTGATTCCCGTATAAAACAGGCAAAAGCCGCTACAAATTTTACAATATCAACAGGCGTCAATGCTTCGCCGGGAGCACCACCAATGGTGCCACGGATTCCGGAAATGGATTTGATAAGAGTCATGATAATGGGTTTTCTTTTTTGCAAAGATAGGAAAAGGATGGCGGAAGCAGGGTGCAGGGTTGATCCATAAAAAAATATTACTTTTGCTGAAGATTTTAAAACGGGATATTTAGCTGCCCATGACTGAAGATTTTATTCCATATCATAATGAAGAATTGATTAGGCGATTCGAAGAAATGCTGGAAAATAATGAGACAGTTTTTTTCGACGTTGATCAGTTTGAGTCCATCATTGATTACTACATTGAACGGCATGACGTAAGCATGATCGATAAGGCGGTAAATTGTGCACTTACCCAGCATCCCGGAAACACCATGGTTGAGCTCAAACATGCGAAACTGCTCATTATGCAGGGAAAGAATAAACCTGCACTGAAGTTGCTTGATGAACTCGAAGAAATTGAGCCCACCAACACGGAGATCTTTTATACAAAAGCATCATTATTCAGTTATCAGAAAAAGTACGAAGAAGCGGTCAGGGAGTTTGAAAAAGCCCTCCTTGCAGGTGAAGATCCTGATGAGGTATATACCAACATTGCATTCGAGTACGAAAACATGGGCAAGTACAAGCTGGCCATTAAATACCTGAAAAAAGTGCTCAGAATCAATCCCCGGAATGATGCAGCCATCTACGAGCTGTCATTTTGCTTTGAGATCGACAACAGGCTTGAAGAATCCATTGAGTTTTTTATCGGCTTTCTCGAAACTTATCCCTATTCCAAAGCAGCCTGGTTTAACCTTGGCATTGCATATAACCAGCTCGACCTATATGAAAAAGCCGTTGAGGCCTATGACTTTTCCATTGCCATAGAGCCATCCTTTTCTTCAGCTTATTTTAATAAAGCCAACTCGCTTGCTAACCTTGAACATTATCGTGCTGCCATCAGGGTTTACCGTGAAACATTTGATTATGAGGATCCGGAGGCGATGACCTATTATTATATCGGTGAATGTTTTGAGAAGATGAGAAGTTATGAGAAAGCACTGACAGAATATCAACATGCCCTTAAGATCGACGACAAGCTTTCTGAAGCCTGGATGGGGTCCGGTATTGCCAAAGATGAAATGGGAATGACATCAGAGGGCTTGAAATTTATGGAGAAGGCAGTTCGCATCGAAGATATTAACCCTGATTACTGGTACATTCTGGGTGACACACAGCTAAAGGCAGGACTGGAAGAAAAAGCGATGGCCTCCTATAAGAAAGTGAGCGAGCTGGACCCACAAAACCCCGATATCTGGGTTGACTATGCTGATGTATTTGCTAAGAAAGGAATGCTCAATGACGCCATAAAGATCCTTGAGAAGGGCAGTGAATCAAATAAGCGCAATGCTTCAATTTTGTACAGAAGATCCCTTTATCTGCTTAAAGATGGCAGGACAAAAGAAGCCCATTCAGTCCTTGAAAGTGCGCTCAACATGGATTACACAAAGCATACTGAGCTGTTTGAATATATGCCGCAGCTCAAGGATGATAATAACATAATCAATCTGATTGAGTTGTTCAGGACAGATAAGTAGGCAGTAGGCAATTTAACCATTTAACCATTTAACCATTTAACCATTTAACCATTTAACAATTTAACCATTTAGCCATTTAACAATTTAGCCATTTAACAATTTATA